>WRFT01000073.1 GCA_009776385.1 Clostridia bacterium | reverse complement strand
TTTTAAATACCGTTACCAGCACCATATACAATGAAACCGTTAAAAACAACCACGGGAAGAAGGAAGACGGCAGTTTAGCCAGCCCGATGGATGTGCCGAAATCCGTAAAGGGGATGACAGTCAAGACCGCAATACCCGTAAAGGTAAGCAGCGTCAACGGCGCGGACGCGCGGCTTTGCACAAACGGTATTTTCGGCGTACGGATCATGTGAATAACGAGTGTCTGCGTCCACATGGATTCCACAAACCATCCCGCCTGAAAGACGGCGATGAATAGGGATTGCATTGCCGGGTCGTTAAGCGGTATTTGACTGTATGTAAGACCGCCGCACATGGCGGGGCAAATGACAAAGTACATCAGAAGATACGTTGTGATATCAAAAATCGAGCTTGTAGGCCCTATCCAAAGCATAAACTTGCCGATGGAAGAAGCGTCCCATTTACGCGGTACAGCCAGGAACTCTTTATCAACATTGTCCCATGGAATCGCGGTACAGGAAAGGTCGTATATTAAATTTAACAGTATGAGCTGTATCGGAAGCATCGGTATAAACGGAAGGAACGCGCTGGCCACCAAAACGGAAAACATGTTGCCGAAGTTGGAACTGGCAGTCATCTTAATATATTTAATCATGTTCGCGTATATCTTGCGCCCCTCGATAATGCCCTGCTCCAGCACCATTAAATCTTTTTCCAGCAGGATGACGTCCGCTGACTCCTTAGCGATATCTACGGCGGTATCTACCGATATACCCACATCGGAAGCCTTCATCGCCGCCGCGTCATTAATACCGTCACCCATATACCCTACGCTGTGGCCGTTTGTTTGTAACGCCGTTATAACCCGCGCTTTCTGCTGCGGTGAGAGTTTGGCAAACACGTTGACATCCTCGGCCGCTTTACCTAAGTCTTTATCGGTCATATCGTCTAAATCCGACCCCAACAAGATACGGTCTACCGAGAGCCCCACTTGCCTGCAAATGCAGCGCGTCACCTTATCGTTATCGCCGGTTAAAATTTTCACATCCACACCATGCTCATGCAGGGCTTTGATAGCCGCCGCAGTGGATTCCTTCGGCGGGTCGAGGAATGCCAGATAGCCCAATAGCACCATGTCCGACTCATCAGCGACGGAAAACGAGCCTACCGGGGAGGGATTGGTTTTTTGGGCCACGGCAATCACGCGCATGCCGTCCTCATTTAAATCTTCCACTTTGCGTAGGATATAGGCCTTTATTTCTTCCGTAAGCGGCTCAACCTTTCCCTCATACTCGGCATAACTGCAAACGGCAAGCATTTCCTCAACCGCGCCCTTGGTAATCACCTGCGTCTTACCGTTTGCCACCACAACGCTCATGCGGCGGCGTTCAAAATCGAACGGTATCTCGTCTACTTTTACATATCTTTCAAGAATTCCCTGTAGTTCCTCAACATAATCCTGCTCTTCCTGTGTTCTGTCGATAATGGCAACATCCATCAGGTTTCGCAGGCCCGTTTGAAAATAACTGTTTAAAAAGGCCTTGCGTAACACGCGGTTGTCTTCTTCGCCGTGAATATTTAAATGATATTGTAAAACAACTTTGTCTTGCGTCAGCGTACCGGTTTTATCCGCGCACAGAATATCCATGGAACCTAAATTTTGAATGGAGTTTAAGTTCTTTATAATTGTTTTTTTCTTGGACATGGCCACCGCGCCTTTTGCAAGACAGGTGGTTACAATCATCGGAAGCATTTCGGGCGTTAAACCAACGGCTATCGATAGCGCGAACAGTGAGGCGTCCACCCAGTTTCCTTTGGTAAACCCATTGACAAATAAAACAATGGGAACCATGACCAGCATAAAACGAATCAATAGCCATGATACGGTATTGACGCCTTTTTCAAAGCTGGTTTGAACGGGTTTTATGCTGACGCCTTTGGCTATTTCACCAAACACCGTGTCGCCGCCCGTTGTGATAACCACTCCGGTCGCACTGCCGCTGATGACGTTCGTACCCATAAAAGCAAGGTTGGGCATATCCGTCAGCACACCGCTGTACTTTGTGGGCGCGGCGGTTTTTTCAACCGCTTCACTTTCGCCGGTCAGCGCGGATTGGCTGATAAACAGGTCCTTCGCCTGTATGATACGCATATCGGCGGGTATCATGTCACCGGCTTTTATATGCACGATGTCGCCGACAACCACTTCCTCCAACGGAATTTCCTCATTACCCGTTTCCTGACGCTGCACGTTGGTGGTGGTCGTAATCATCTTAAGCAGATTCTCAGCCGCGTGGCCGCTTTTGGTTTCTTGAACAAAACGAAGGATACCGGAAACGAGTACCATGGTCGTAATAATAATCACGGCCATCGGGTTTGCCTCCCCCGGTTCTGCCCATATCACATCGGTGAAAAGCGATACCAATGCTAACGCGAAAAGAATCGCGGTAAAGGGGTTGACAAAGGCGTCCATGAAGCGTTTAAGTAAGGATTCTTTTTTTCCGTGTGTAATCGCGTTTGGACCGTACTTATCGCGGAAAATTTCTACAAGCGGTTCGCTTAAACCTTCGGAGGTCGTTCCAAACCTGCCGAACAGCCGTTTGGTATCCGTAACAGCGGCATACTTCATACGCCCCAGCGCATCGTTTCGCCGCTTGATTTCCTCACTCGTCTTTTTGTTTTCCACGATGGATTTTTTCATGTTCATCGGCGTGTACCTCCATTCATAATGAACGTATGCTTGTGGAGTTACAGCCCGTATACTGATGCGCTACAAACGCTTGGAGTGACGGAACGGGATCAATCTCATCATCACGCCGGGACGTTGCGGCCCGTCAGAATCAAGGCCGCGTATACCTCCGGATTCCATTCCGATCACCTCGTTAAACCATAATATATCTATGTTCATCTCCGTTTAAGGAGTAGTTATTCTACACGCAAAAAACCATCGCTGACAGCTGCAGCGACGGTATATGAAACGGGCTTGCCTTATGGATACTAAGCCATATCCCGGAGAGGGCGCGCGGATACGGGGCTCCGGTTATATGCATACATAGGCATCATTTCGTAACAACCGTCACTTAAGCTGCATAGACTACCGTCAGCATCCATATCCTCACCCCTCTTTTTATAAAAAAACTCTGTCGTCGTACAAACGATGACAGAGGACAGTGCCCGTCAAACGGCGCGTCAGCGGCGTTCTCGTCATCGTTTGAGTTTTGACTTCACAGGGCAATGAAGCTGCGTTATTCCACGCCTTGTATCCGACGTGGACTGTTAACCTTCTCATCGTGTCTCCACGACTCCGCGGCAGCACCCCGTATCCCTGTGGTAGCCTCACCTACCGAAACGGGAAGTTTAACCTTGCTTATTATGTCTGACAGACGCCGCTTTGTCAACCGATTTTATTACC
Organism: Clostridia bacterium; assembly: GCA_009776385.1. GTDB lineage: Bacteria > Bacillota > Clostridia > Christensenellales > Aristaeellaceae > WRFT01. The sequence continues at coordinate 4,965 of WRFT01000073.1, read as the reverse complement.
AATTGCAGACACAATAGCACAACACCGACCGTGATACAACTGTCCGCTACATTGAACACAGCAAACCGGATAAAAGCAAATTCGAACATGTCACGGACATAACCTAAAAAGATCTGGTCAATTAAATTGCCGATAGCGCCGGATAGGATAATCGTAATGCAAATCCGCTGAAAAAAAGGAAATTTCTGACGCCGCATTATCAGAATAAAGAGGAGTGCAAGGCTTAACAGCACGCGGAACCCCATTAAGAACCAATAACCGTTTGATATCAAGCCGAAAGCCGCTCCTGTGTTGACAAGAAATGTGATATGCAGAATACCCTCTATTAAAGGCAAGGTTTGTCCAACGGGAATGGCTTTTTCCGCAAAGGCCTTCACCGCCTGATCGGTTAGCACAAAAAGAACTAAAATGACGGCTTCCGCACAGGCTGAGAGATAGGTTTTTTGGGTTCTTTTTTTCATAAGCACTTATTTAAAATTTAGCCTTAATATAAGCGTATCGGTCAAGCCGCTCTCTGTTTGCGTATGAAACTGCAACTGTTTAACGCCTGTTCCGAATGTTTCGGCCGATACCGTCACCATATCCGTGAAAGATATCTCCTTATCGCCGCATGTCAAGGTTGACTGCTTAATCCGATCGGTAAAATTACTTGCCAGGTTGACGGTTAAGATGACTTCCTGTTCAACAATGCCGTTATTTTCCGCACCTTTAATAAATAGTGATACACGGTCACCGGATATGTAAACACCGTTAACATAATAGTTCCGCCCGTACTTTTGGATGGGCGCTCCTGTAGGTATTTCCACAATAACCGCCGCCTCGTCAGGCTGAAGGCAGATGAAGGTCTCCGTTGTGATATTCACAGCTATGGTTTCATTCGTTATCGCGTTGTACAAGTCGACTGCCGGCGTTTTAACCGAATACGCTATCTCTCGCGTGTCTTCATGGGGGTTGTATATTAAGTAGGTAGGGTATCCGGCTTCTGCCAGCGTATCGGTAATAAGCAGGTCAATTTTAAGTATGGCTTCTTGGTTTGTTTTTTCAAACAACGCGCCGAGTATGCCCGCATGCGCACCGCTGTACAGTGAAAAATCCGTCTGCGCCCAGCCGTATACGGTGGGGTCTCCGCCTATCCATGGGGACTTACCGTTGCTTTGTTTACGTATGCCCTCATAAGGAACGGCGCGCAGGATGACGTCCGGTATGGTCACATTTAGGTACGAGGCGGATTGGTTTTCCGGTTTTGTCCCGCCCGCGTAAAAGTACCGCGCGTTACCGTGCAGGTGTAATAAGAATTGCCCGATGCTTTTTGCGTATCGGGTATCATATCGAACAGTTGGCGCAATCGCTCCGGCGGCTGCAAACGTATTCATAGAAAAAGCATACCCGCCTCCGTCGGTGGTGCTGCCGAATAATCCGCCGGTTTCTATATCGCCCCATGCGCCTGCCAGCGAACCCCATCCGCCCCTGGGTATCGAACTGCCGCTGAAAACCCGATTCAACGCCCTTTGCAAATCATACTCCGTACCATATAGAGCGTTTAAACACGCGGTGAGCGCGGGCGCGTAGTACATCAACAGTTCATACAACGGTCCGCCGAAAAAGGTTTCAATGTAATCCATCAAAGAGATAATGGCTTCCAAATATTTGCCTTCACCGGTCAGCTTGTAGCCGTATTTAAACAAAACCGCCATACCTACGGCGCTGTCCGGTTCACTCCAGATACCGTTTTGATACGGTTCCATTATGGTAAAGTCAAAGCCTGTATAATCAAAACCCTGTGCCAGATCGTACATGACGGTATATGCCCCGTACCAGCTTTCAATGGTCGCCAGCATGTTCTCGCGCATCTCTGCCTGGCCTTCATATAGTAGGGAAACCTGCGCGTACAGGATAGCCGGGTACAGCAGATACCACATCGATGTGGTTTTTGAACTGCCATTGGGGTTATTAAGCACAATTCCTTCCTCTTTACTAAAAAACACGTTGAGCCCGCGCACATAGTCATCGCCGTTCTGCCGGGATTTATCCGTTCCGTTCAGTGATGCATATAACACCGCCGCCATGACGGTAACAGCCTCCTGCGCGCCGTCTGTATGCATCCGCCCATCACCTACATAGGCCGGTATACCAAAGCCGCCATAGGTAGTGTCTTCCCATATCAAAGGCAGAAAGTCACCCGTATCATGAACGTTAAAAACCAGCAGATCAAACAGATCGGCAATGGCTTTATAGTCTGTGTATAGATAGTTACTCGGTATCAAGGAGCGGTAGCTTAACAATTTCATGAAAGATTTTTCCGGAGCACGATGGACACTACTTTGCTCGGCCGCAATGCAAAAGGGCATACACATCATCAGCAGTAAAACCGCCAAGTATAACGAAAGAATTCGTTTCATAATCATGCCTTTTAAATAAATATACCGGGAACGCGTATAACGCGTTCCCGGACAGGTAACTGTGTGTTATTTCGTATTGGCAATTTTCACGGAAGTAATTTCCACTTCAGCTTCAGGGCTGCCCGCGGGATAAACCCAAATCACGCCTTCAATTGTTTCACCGTACAGGTCGATAAAGTCGGCGAGCCTTGCCTTCATATCGACAACGGCATAGTTGTTCCATTTAAAGTTATTATCCGCGATCAGGTAAAAACCCCAAGCATGGTCTTCAATAACGGGGTCGACGGGGGTGAACTTGGCGCCCCATTTAAAGCCGTCATGGCTTTCCATTACCTGTACAAACAGGAAGGGATCCTTAGAAAGGTCAATTGTTATGGGCTCGGACTGTACGCCACCCCATCCGTCGGGCGCGGCTTTGATGATAGCCGCGTTATCGCCTTTCGTGACCGAACCTTCACCGCCGCCCGGGGTTACCATGGAGCCCCACTCTGAAACGGCTTCGAAATCAGCTTCGTAAATGAAGGGGTTATTTTCCATGTTGGCAATTTTAACGGAAGTGACCTCTACTTCAGCTTCGGGGCTGCCTGCCGGGTAGACCCATAGCACGCCTTCAATGGTCTCGCCGTACAGATCGATGTAGTCGTTGAGCCGCTCTTTCATGTCCACAACGGCATAATTGTTCCATTTAAAGTTGTTGTCTGCAATGAGGTAGAACCCCCAGGCATGGTCCTCAATAATGGGGTCGGACGGGGTGAATTTCGCGCCCCATACGAATCCGTCATGGTTTTCCATTACCTGTACAAACAGGAAAGGATTTTTGGAAAGGTCAATGGTGATGGGTTCGGACTGTACGCCGCCCCATCCGTCTGCTGCCGCCTTGATGATGGCTGCGTTATCACCCTTGGTTACCGAGCCCTCGCCGCCGCCGGGAGTGACCATGGATCCCCACTCGGAGATGGCTTCAAAATCGGCTTCGTAGATGAAACTCAGCGCTTCCGGCGCGGACTCCGCCAAGCACGCGGTCCCGAGTGTTGCCAGCGCCAATAACAGAATCAGCGCAATAAAGGGTTTTTTGTACATTTTCCTTACCTCCTGTAATGTTTATTTATCCTTTTATCCCGGCCATTTTAATGCCTTCCACAAAGAACCTCTGCGCAAAGAGCAATATCAAAATGACGGGGATTAAAGCAACGAATGAAGCGGCCATCAGAGGCCCCCATAAGGTTTGTCCGGTTAGGCTGCGGAATGACGCCAAGCCTAGTTGGACGGTGTATTGGTGGGGATTGCTGATATAAATTAACTGCCCCAGCAAATCATTCCATGTTCCCACGAACGACCACAGCCCGATGGTTATCAACGCCGGTTTGCCAAGCGGCAGGAAAAGCTTATAAAACACCCGCAGGTAACCCGCCCCATCGATGACCATCGCTTCTTCAAGCCCCTTCGGGTATGTGGAAAAGTACATCCGCAGGAAGAAGATGAACGCTGCAGAACCGAAATAGGCCGGTATGACCAAAGGCGCGTACCCGTCGGCTAACCCGACTGCCGACCACATGATGAATGTTGAAATCATGGTGACTTCATAGGGCATCATCATGGTGGCAAGCAGTATCATGAACAACGCGTTTTTACCTTTGAACGTAAACCGCGCGAAACCATAGGCGACCAGCGCGGACACGAAGACCTCCCCAATCATCTTCAAAAAAGCCAATAAGAAGGTATTGAGCATATAACGCGCGAGGGGCACGACTTCAAAAGCCCTTTGAAAACTGGAAACATCAAACTGTGACGGCATCCATCGAATGGGGACGGTAAATATTTCGCGTTCCGGCTTAACCGCCGTGCTGATCATCCAGAAAAAGGGAAGCAGCATCACCACAGCGCCTATGAGATAAAACGCATAGGTAGCCGCCTTCACCGCAAGCTTTCCGGCCTTTTTCCGAGGGGCCTTTCGCATTATCTCCATACCCTCATTCCTCCGAATAGACCCAATACTTTTTAGTTATGTTGATGATAAGGGTAAGTACCAAAATGATAACAAATAAAACCCATGCCAGGGCAGTTGCGTAACCCATCTTGTAAAAGCTAAAAGCCTGTTGGTAGAGATGTACCATATAAAAAATGCCTTCTCCGCCCGCGCCGCCCAGCACATAAGCATCCGTAAACTTCCTAAACGCGCTGATGATGGTCATGACCATGCTGTAAAAAATAACGGGCGTCACCATCGGGATGGTTATAAAGCGTAACTTATGCCGCCACCCCGCTCCGTCGATGGTCGCGGATTCAAACAGTTCGGCGGGTATATCCTTGAGCGCGGCCAAGTAGATAAAAAGACCGCCGCTGGCGCCCCAGGCCGTTACCAGAAGATAGGATGGCAGAACCCAATTGGGGTCATACAACCAGTTCGGCCCTTTTATTCCAAGTATCCCCAATACGGCGTTTAAAATACCGTAGCTCGGATCCAGTATCCACGTAAAAACAATCGCGACCGCGACGCCGGATACAATGGCGGGCATATAAAACACCGTACGGAAAATGCCGACGCCTTTGTAGGGTTTGTTTAATG
>WRFT01000072.1 GCA_009776385.1 Clostridia bacterium | reverse complement strand
TCGAGCCGTGCCATCGTCAAGAACCTTCCGGTGTTCCCGCGTTCACGGGCAGGTGATTCTTTACATACGCGAACAATCTTTGGGCGATAAGCGCGGCTGTGGACCCGCCGCCTTCGTTTTCATTAACCGATTCCACCAGCACGCTGACAGCGTAGGGGTAACGCGCGTCATCAATAAAGCCGATAAACCAACCGTGTGTGACGAGATTCTTATTAAGCGAACTCTCCGCAGAACCCGTCTTTCCGCATATCGTCAAGCCGTCCACACGCGCGCGCGTGCCCGTTCCGGAGGTGACAACGGCACGCATGTATTGCTTTATTTGGTTTGCCTCATCCGCGGTAAGGCATCGGCGGTATTCGCGGGTTGTAAACTGGTACCGCAGCACGCTGTTATCGCTTTCCGCCTTTAAAACGAGTGACGGTTCCATCATCACGCCGCCGTTGGCGATAGCGGCCGCGATCATACACATATGCAGCGGGGTCGCGCCTATTTGGCTCTGTCCCACACCCGACCAAGCCAGTTCAAAGGGGTTACGGTTCTGCAAAGGGTACCGGGAGTTTTCCACTACTAAATCCCTAAATAAAAAATTATCGTTAAACCCGAAATCCTCCGCCGCGCGCCTTAGCCTTTCATCGCCGGCCTCCAAAGCAATTTCGGCGAAAACATTATTACACGACAGCGTAAAAGCCCGCGAAAGCGTCAGCGGCCCGTGACGCGTGCCGCCCATATCGGTAATGGCGGTGCCCATGACCTCCAGCGCGCCGGAACAGTTATATTCCTTGGTTAAAATGTCCGGAATGGATCGTAGTGCCGCCGTGGCCGTGATAATCTTAAATGTGCTTCCCGGCGGGTATACGCTTTGAACGGCGCGGTTCCAAAACGGCTGCGCCTCGTCGGACCGTGTCGCGTCGGTAATGGCATGCGGGTCAAAGTTAGGCAGGCTGATTTGGCAAAGCACCTCTCCCGTACGGTAGTTCATCACCACTGCCGCGCCGCGTTTGCCGCGCGTATTGTCAAAGGCCGCAAAAGCGCTCACGCCCTCTACACATAACCCGCTGTCCACCGTAAGGGTAACACTATCGCCCTTGTTCATCTCGCCCCTGATCATCCGGGCAATCTGTTCGGCCAGCGTCCGCTCAAATCCCAAGAGGTAGCCCGCTTGAAAGGTCTCTACGCCGTTGGATATGTTTCCTTCATCATCGCCCAGCACATGAACCATGGCCCTGCGGATGGCGCTGTTGGATTGATACACGCGCGCCCCGTCCGAGGTGGTTGCCAGCGTGACGCCTCGCCGGTCAATAATATCACCGGCAATCACGTTTCTGCGTTCCCGGCGGATTCGGGGGTTGCTTAACGAGGCGAACCAGCGGTTGCCGTATGTCATGACGGAATAACCGCCGTATACCGAAGCGAACACCAAAAGCCCTATGAGCACCCACTTGACCACCCTGGCATAAATACGCTGTTCCTTCATGTTTCCTCCTGCGCCTCCGGACTGCCGAAACGGGCAAGACGGGCATCTTCTTTAAGGTCATCCTCGTTCAAACCCGCCACGCCCTGCAGTATTCCCACCAGGCAAAGGCTGGAAATGAGGGAAGAACCGCCCGCGCTGATAAAGGGCATCGTCACGCCGGTGAGGGGAATGAGCTTCATCACGCCGCCGACAATGACAAATGTTTGTATACCCAGTAAGATAACACAACCCATGGCCAAAAGCGCGTGGAATCGTTTGCGGGCCTGAGCGGCTATCGCGGCGCCACGCAGAATGAGCGCCCCGTACATGGCCAGCACGCATAAGCCGAAAAGAATACCGAATTGCTCGCAGATAACCGCGAAGATCATGTCCGATTCGTATACCGGTATGACCGTAGGCGCTCCCAGGCCAAGCCCCACGCCAAAGAACCCGCCCGACGCAATGGCCACCAGTGACTGTACAATCTGGTACCCCTCATCTTTCCTGTACCGCCAGGGATTTTGCCAAACCATCACGCGCCGGCGGACATGGGCGTACATTTGGTAACCGGCTGCCGCGGCGCCGGCCCCGCCCAAAACACCCAGCCCTGTGAGGGGAAGGTTGCCTGAGGATATGTAAAACATCAGCAGCGCGGTGACATAATATAAAAGCGCCGCGCCTAAATCCTGCTGCAGCATCAACAGACCCAGGCAGCCAAATGACAGAATCAGCCATGACGCCATGCGCCGCTTGGCCATACAGTAGGCAAGCGACACCAGCAGCATTAGTTTTACAAACTCCGAAGGCTGCACGGATATGCCGCCTATATTAATCCAACTCCGCGCGCCGTTTATCTGGCGGCCGATTGCCAGCGGCAGCGCCAAAAGTGCCCAGGACAGCGGAATGAGGCACCAAACAATCCAGCGCCAGCCAAACCGTACCTTTCTGATAAATATGGCCGCCGCGCATAGGGTCGGTAAACCGGCCAAATAGTAAATCGCCTGTTGTAATCCCTTGGCGGGACTGACGGAATAAAGCACCAGAATACCCAATGCACAAAGAAAATTCGTCAGCGACAGGAGGAGCCTGTCCCCCGGAATGATCTTTGGCAGCGCCATAACGCCCAGCCAAAGTACCAGCGGCACCGCCGCCGCCAATAAAAGGGCGTTCCAATCGGGCGGGGAAGACTTAAAGGTAATCAGCAGAAAGGCGCTTGCCAAAAAAAGCATGCTCGCGCTGACTAAACGAACCCGTCCGCGCCGTTCTTTGTTACCCTTCATATAAGGAAATCCTCCTGCGCCTCATCCGTATTATCCCACGCCCGGACATACCCGGGCACGTCATCTGGTTGACGGTCTAAATCCCGCGGCGCGGCGTAGACGGGCGCGTCCACCCCGACAAACAGGCGCATGCGCAGCACAGCCTCCCCGATAGTCAAGCGCGACCCGTGCAGCATCATCAACGGTTTGCCGTGCCCGGATGAGCTGTCTTTATCCACTTGAAAAGCGCCTCGGGAGTAGGGCGCCACTTCCAAGCCATGCCCCTTTATAAAAGTAAACAAAATATGCCTGTCCGCCACGCCGGGAACCGGCACCACCACGTCGCATATGCGCAGGCTCCCGATTATTCCCTCGCACGGAAGCGGCAGCGCGGTACCCTCAGGTAAATCCTCGGAACCGGCCAGTACAATCAGCTCGCCTACATAGCCCGCGTCCGGAAGCCGTTTGACTTGCTTTTTTCGTAAACGCTTGTCCTTGCGTAAATACGAAAAGCTGCGCAGAACAATTATAACGGCCAAAAAAAGGAACCAATACCGGGCGGCCGACGCCACAATGGCATATACTTCTCCCGACATGTGCCCGGCCTCCCTTCACGTATCGTATTGTACCGCATCCGGGGTAAATACAAAAGGAAATTTAATATCCTCCTACTATTAGACGCACAGATAGGATTATTTGTTGCGTAATAGAATAAATATAAACCGGTCCATCGGTATATGGCCCGCTGGCCGCCGGGGGATACCATTCCTCCCCGTGATAAAACAACGGAGGTATATAAAAAGCATGACATTTAAAACATACCGGGACGTTCATTTGTTCTGCCGCGATACGCGTGCTGTCCTCATGCGTCATGAAGAAAAAAACATCGTAACGCTTGGGAATATCCTCATAGGCCATCGGGGGCAGGATACCGCCGGTTGGCGTGACCCCAAAAACTGGTTGATGGCTGTCCTGTCGGACGAGTCGGGCATACGGCTGGCAGCCGTCATGACGCCGCCGCATTGCTTGACGCTGTGTGCCGCGGATGACGCGGTCGGTGACACGCATCTTCAATGCCTGGCCAATGGTTTGGCGGAAACGGGCATTCTTATCGGCGGCGTCATGGCGGAGAACGCGCTCAGCGAAGGGTTCGCTCGGCATTATACCAAGGCGCGGGGGTTGCGGTACGACATTTTAGAAAGGCAGCGGATATATCAACTGCTGCGGGTAACTCCGGGCCTTGAAAAGCCAGGCCCCGTGCGGTTGGCGCGGGAGAGCGACATGGCGTTTTTACCTTATTGGCTGGAGGGCTTCAACAACGATTGTTTTGGCTCATCGCCGCCGGTTGAAAGCCTCGCCGATGAGGCGCGTTACCATATCGCGTCGGGGCAGTTGTATATGCTGGAGGATCAAAGCACGCCTGTCTCTATGGCGAAGATCACCAGGGAAGTAGAAACGGCCTGTTGCGTGGGCTATGTCTATACGCCTCCCTATTTTCGCGCGAAAGGGCATGCCACGGCTTGCGTGGCCGCTGTCAGCCGCCTCATGCTGGAGCGGGGCTTTTTAAAGTGTGTCCTGTATACCGATTTGGCCAATCCGACTTCCAACAGCATTTATCAAACAATCGGTTATCGCCCCGTGTGTGATTCGCTGGAGATACGGTTTACCGAGGCTTCATAGGCCGTGCGTCAGCGCGGCTTGCGGTGTTGTCCGCGTTTTTCATATCGTTTGCTTGCTTTATCGGGCCGGGCAAAATTGAGCCGCAGCGCGTTGGTTACCACGGATAAGGAACTAAAACTCATAGCGGCCGCCGCTGCCATGGGGCTTAGCAGCCAACCGAAAACGCCGTAAAACACGCCAGCCGCCAAGGGTATGCCGATGACATTGTAAATAAACGCCCAAAACAAGTTCTGCTTAATGTTGCGCATCACCGCCCGGCTTAGCCGAATGGCCGCGGCCGCGTCGTTTAAATCGCTTTTCATCAGAACAATATCAGCCGCCTCGATGGCTATGTCCGTTCCGGCCCCGATGGCTATACCCACGTCCGCGCGGGCCAGCGCGGGCGCGTCATTAATGCCGTCGCCAACCATGATCACTTTTTTGTGCCGCGCCTGTAAGGCTTGAATTTCGCGTTCCTTATCCTCCGGCAGCATGCCTGAAAGGGCTTTCAGGATGCCCGCTTGCCGGCATATCGCCTCGGCGGTTCGCGGATGGTCGCCCGTCAGCATGATAACATCCAAACCCATGCTGATAAAGGCCGCTACCGCCTCCGCGCCGGTAGGTTTTAAGGTATCCGCCGCCGCGATAATACCAATGAGGGCATCGTCCTTGGCAAAATACAAGACGGTCTTGCCCGTGTCGGCAAGCGTCCGGGCGGAGCTTAATAAGGCGTCGGTCCGTATGCTTTCGGAAGCCATCATTTTCTCGTTCCCGCCCAGAATGCGCGCGCCTTCAATAGTGCCTGAGATGCCTTTCCCGGGGATAAGGTTATAGTTTGTGACCTCCTTCAGCGTTAACGCGGCCTCTTGCGCGCACTTGACAATGGGGACGGACAGGGGATGCCCCGACATGTTTTCCAAAGACGCGGCGAGGGTCAGCAGTTCATCTTTACTCACCGCAAGCGGAATTATATCCGTGATGGTGGGGCGGCCTTGGGTGACGGTTCCGGTTTTATCCAAAAGGAGGGTATCCGCACCGCATAAGGTTTCAAGCGCCTCCGCGGACTTGACTAATATTCCGTAAGACGCGCCCCTGCCAATGCCTGCCATGATGGCGGCGGGTGTCGCCAATCCAAGCGCGCACGGGCAGGATATAACCAAAACAGACAACGCGCATGTGAGGGCAAACTCCGCGTCATGCCCCAATAACAGCCATACAACGGCGGCGATGACGGCGATGGCGATGACCGAGGGAACAAAAATACCGCTGACCTTATCGGCGGTCCGCGCGATGGGCGCGTGACCGGCGGCCGCCTCCTCCACAAGCCTGATAATCTTCGCCAGCGCCGTGTCCGCGCCGACAGCCGTAACCCTCACCCGGATAAAACCCGATAGGCTTACCGTGCCGCCCGTAACCGTGTCGCCCTCACGTTTTTCAAGCGGAAGGCTTTCACCCGTGATAGCCGACTCATCGACGGCGGCGTATCCCTCGGTTACCATGCCGTCCGCCGGAATGGAGCCGCCCTCCCGAACAATGACGATATCGCCCGCTTGAACATCACCAATGGGCATGTCATGTTCAACGCCGTCCCGCAGGACGGCGGCATACGCGGGGGTTAAATCCATCAGCTTGGCGATGGCCTGCGAGGTATGCCCCTTGGCGCGCGCCTCAAGGTATTTGCCCAGCGTGACCAGCGTTAAAATCATCGCCGCGGATTCAAAATACAGGTTCATCGAAAAGTGATGCGCCGCCGCTAAGTCGCCGTGGCTTACCCCCCATGCTATCCGATACAGGGCGTATAGGCCGTAGGTGAAAGCCGCTCCGCAGCCGATGACGATGAGTGAATCCATATTGGGCGATAGTTTGATAAGGCTCTTAAAACCGGCCTGAAAGGTCTTGCGGCCCGCGAGCAGCACGGGCAGCGTTAAAAGGAAAAGGGTCAGCGCGTAAACCAAACCATGGTCCATACCGTTCAAAATTTTAGGTATCGGCCATCTGAGCATCCCGCCCATCGACAGATAGAAAAGCGGAACGGTAAACAGCAAGGAAACCATCAGTCGTTTTTTTAAAGCTTGCCGCTCCGGCTGCCCCGGCTCGAGGGCCTTGTCGGCATGTGCCGCATCGGCGGTAATTCGGGGCAGCGCCTCGAACCCTATTGTTTCTACCTCTCTGGCAATTTGGCGGGCGTCTGTTAAGCTGTCGTCAAAAGCGACCGTCATGCTGTTTGTCATCAGGTTGACATGCGCCTCGGTGACGCCGCGGCACCCCGACAGGCCTTTCTCAAGGCGCGCGGCGCAGGCTGCACAATGCATACCGTTCACATCAAACACCATCTTTTTCATAACGCACTCCTCATTCCCGTCAACCCTAAAGCCGATGCTTGTAAATGGCCTGTTTCCAACTTTCAATATGCTGCTTGATGGCCTTATAGCTCTGTTCGCTGATGTCATGCTCTATCTTGCAGGCGTCGCTGACGGCGGTATCCCTGTCAACACCTAAAAAAATCAACCAGTCAGTAAACAGCATATGGCGGTCGTACATGCTTTGGGCGATGTCGCGGCCGCTGGGGGTCAGTGTGATGTAGCCCTCGTTGTCTACCAGAATATAGCCGCTTTCCCTCAGGTTCTTCATCGCCACGCTCACGCTGGGCCTTTTATACGCCAGTTCATTGACAATATCAATGGCCCTGACAGGCCCGCTGTTCTGGCTTAGCATTAAAATGGTCTCTAAATAATTCTGAGCCGATATAGGTGTTCTCATCAACACACCACCTGTTATAATTAACTAACATAAGGGTAGCACAGTGGGCGTGTAAAATCAATGAAAATGCGCAACGGCATGTCCAGGGAGGACGGCAGCGGGTCTTTTCCGTATGGATAACAGGCGGCCGTCGCGGGTGATTGACAATCAACCGGCTCATAGGTATACTGTGTTTGGTTAGCGGTAACTAACTAAGTTAAGGGGAATACACCATGACGCTGCGGGATTTGGGCGTTGGGAAAAGCGGCCGTGTGCTGACAGTCGGCGGGGGAAAAGCGCTGCGGCGCCGTCTGCTGGATATGGGTATCACGCCGCGCACCGTGGTTTGCGTCAAGAAGCTTGCCCCTTTGGGAGACCCCATGGAGTTACAGCTTCGGGGATACGTGCTGTCCCTTCGCCTGGAAGACGCGGGGCAGATTACGGTGGAGGAAATAGGGGTATGATCTTGGCGCTCGTTGGCAATCAAAACAGCGGAAAAACCACGTTGTTTAACCAGTTGACGGGTTCCAACCGGCATGTCGGCAACTTTCCCGGCGTCACGGTCGACCAAAAAACGGGCTTTGTAAGCGGCCGTCATGACGTATCCTTGGCGGATTTACCCGGCATATACTCCTTGTCTCCCTATACAAGCGAAGAAATGATTACGCGCGACTTCCTGCTCAAGCATAAACCGGACGGCTTAATTAACATCGTTGACGCGACGAACATCGAGCGCAACTTATACCTAACCTTGCAGTTAATAGAATTGCAAATACCGATGGTGCTCGCCCTGAACATGATGGATGAGGTGCAAGTCAACAATGGCAGCATTGATATCAATCAACTCAAAGAATCGCTCGGTATACAGGCCGTACCCATTGCTGCCGCAAAAAATCAGGGGCTCGCAGAGCTCATCAACCGGGCTGTCGATGTGGTTCATAACCATATAAAGCCCCAGCGCATAGATTTTTGTTCCGGCGCCGTTCATCGGGTGATTCACGCCATTTCTCATCACATAGAGGACCATGCGCAAAGGCAGGGCATTCCCGCCCGTTTCGCCGCCACAAAGCTGGTGGAAGGCGATGAACCCATTCTGGACGCCCTGCGCCTGACGCAAAACGAAAAGGACTTAATTGAGCATGCCGTCTTGGAGATGGAAACGGAACTGGGGCTGGATAGGGAAGCCGCCTTGGCCGATATGCGTTATCGGTTTATCGAGGAGGTATGCGGGCATTGCGTCGTAACGGCCAAGGAGAGCCGAGAATACCGGCGCAGCGTCGCCATGGACG
>WRFT01000071.1 GCA_009776385.1 Clostridia bacterium | reverse complement strand
GCGGGGGAAATTAATGAAAGCCGAAGGCGAAAATGACGCGCTCAGCGGTCAGGTAGATGCCCTTTCGGCGCAAGTTGAAGCAACCAATAAAAAGCTTGAAGATACGGAAGCTGCCGCCGCCGGTAACCGCGCCGCTCAAAAAGATCTGCAAACGGGCCTAGAAAAGCGGGTCGCGCAATTGAACGCCGAATTGAAGGCGCGCGAAAACCTACTCAAGCTGGCGGATCGTATTTTCAATGAGGCCTTGGCCACAGAAACGGATGAGGCGCTTGTATCGCGGCTGTATCAAGAGTATGCCGCGGCGCGCGGTATCGCCGAGTAAATCAACGCGTTTGACGAAATAAACCATGATGCCGGGGCGTACAATCGCCCCGGTTTTTTGTTAGCCTTCCCCGTAACACACGGGTCCATGCGGGTACCGTTTCCCTTGACACGATGCGAACATATGTTCTATAATCGATGCAGGGAAGGCGGTGAAAATGTGTGCGCGCATGGATGGAAACGCTGCGGGTCCGCAAGGGCTTTCACTTGGCCGAGGCCGCGGCGCGCTCGGAATGCAGCATGGATCTGCTGCGTTTGTTGGAAAATGACGACGCGGTAACCCTTCCCTCCCTCGCGCTTCAAATAGCCGCCGTATACGGCATGACACGCGGGCAATGCGCGGGTATCGGCAAGGCCCTGCCCACCCTGATACACGGATGCGGAAACGAAGAGCCCTTACCGGTACCGCCCATCGAAGCGGATAAACTATTCTATATGCGCTTACCGCTGTTTAAAGCAGGGAAAGGGTTTACGCGTGTTGAATAAAAAAGCCAGAGTATGCCGCTGGTTTAAAAGCGGTGATAATAAAATAGGAGAGATGTCAGGATGAAAAAAACGCGCTGGATAGGGATTACTTTGGGTATACTGCTGGTTGCCGCTATCATTGCGGGCGTGTATTTCATGAACGAGCGGAATACCGTCGCCGCGCAGCGGGATGAAGCGCAAAATCAGTTGGAGGCTGCCGTTACGGAAAAAGAAACGCTTGACGCGCAGATAGCCCATGCGGAGCAAGGCTTGATCGATAAGGACGAGCAAATTGCAGCCTTAAACAAAACCATCGAAGACGACCGGGCGGCGCTGGCGGCCGCGCAAGACGAGCTTGCCGCAGTCAATGACAGCATTGTCTCCTTAAATGCCGATATCGCCGGTTTGAAAGACTCTGCCGAGAAAGCCGAAGCGCAGTATCTGCAAGCGCTGGACGATATTAAAGAAAAGGAAGCCGCGTATCTTGCGGCCCAGGCCGAACAAGCGGAGAAGCTCATCGCCGCTCAGGCAGACAATGAGGGGCTCCAAACCGAAATCAACCGCATCGCGGAAGAACTGGCCGCCGCGCCCACCCGCGCGGAAGTGGACGATAAAAACAGTACCATTGACAATTTGAATGCGGCTGTCACCGCCGGTAACGCGGAACTGGCTGTATTGCAGGAAAAACTCACCGAGGCGGAGCAAAACGCGGCGGAGCTGAAGGATAAGTGGGACGCGTTAACCGGGGAATTAGAAGCGGCTGTCGCAAAAAACGGCGATCTGGAAAAGCAGGCGGCTAATGAAATAGCGGTATGCGCGGAACTGACCGAAGCCGTTGAAAAGGCGCAAACGGAACTGAAGGGCAAGCATAAAGAATTAGACGCGGTATATGCGTCCCTGTCGGGCATTAATGCCGAGCTATCGCTGGCTCGTGGGAAACTAATGAAAGCCGACGGCGAAAAAGACGCGCTCAGCGGTCAGGCGGATACCCTCTCTGCGGAATTGGAAGCCGCGGTTAAAAAGCTGGAAGATACGGAAGCTGCCGCCGCCGGTAACCGTGCCGCTCAAAAGGATCTGCAAACAGGCCTTGAAAAGCGGGTCGCGCAGTTGGCCGCCGATGTCAAGGCGCTTAAAGCCGCGGCTGTTCAAAACGAAGCATTACTAACGCTGGCGGATAATTTTGTGGTTGCGCTCAATGCCAGGGAAGAGGATGCAATTCTTTACCAGTTGTTCCGGGAGTACGCCGAAGCACGCGGTATGATTGAATAAAAAGCAGGCCTGATAAAAAGCCGGGGCGTCAAGCGGCCCCGGTTTTTTTATTGGATTTTACGCTGTAAACCCCGGCTACTTCCGTTTGAGTGTTATCAAATGGATCATCGGCCTTGCCGCGAAACGCACAGGGAAGTAGGATGTGCCCACGCCGTTCGAAATTAAAATGGGCACACGGTTTTCCTCTATCCAGCCGGATAGGTAACGGCTTTCCGTCATGCGAAACTCCTCGATGAGCGGCCTGCCGAAAAAATTAACCTGTCCGCCGTGTGTGTAGCCGCATAACGCCAAATTATACCATCGCGGCAGGCCGTCTTGGTTAAGCGCCGCGTTCGCTTCCGGCAGCGCGCCCGGATTATGCGTAAGGAAAATAACGAACTCCTCCGCCTTCGTCCTTCGGGCGACGCCGGATACATCCGGGCTGCCGAGGGTATAATCATCAATGCCCGCTATCGTCAGTTTCGCCTCGCCCAAAGGAAGGTTAATCATATTATTTACCAGCGGTACAACGTTGGCGGCTACCATGGCGCTTTGCAATTGGTTAAGGGTCGCGTTACGCTCCATGCGGTCATGATGGCCTACGACACCCGCCGTTAAAAGACGTGCGCTGAACGCGGGCGCCTCTTGAAAAAAGCGGACCGCGCCGTCCGTGTCCTCGGCATAATCACCGCCCAACAAAATGATATCCGCGTTCAGGGCATTGATGCGGTGTACCAAATTCCATACGCGACGGGCGGAAAAGAAGGGGCCCGCGTGGATGTCAGAAATAAAAACAATCCGTAATCCGTTTAAATCCGCCGGAAGGTCCGCGATTTCCAGCGTTATGTCTTCCTGCCGCAGATGGTACGCCTCATAAAACGGATAGGCTGTCAGCAACGCCAAAAGCACCAGCACGGCGAAGAGCTTCGTGTGCCTCTTTCTTTGAAAATGCTTGCCCCTGCTCATAGAAACACCTCCGCGTTAAGAAGGAATGATAAACAACAGCATCAACGGAATGGATAAAATGGATAGCGCCGTGGTGACCGATACGCCGACGGATGCCAGTTCAGCGCCCGTATGATACTTTTCCGCTTGCATGGCGGTCGCCGCGGCGCTGGGCATGGCGTAGCATAAAAACAAGGGGGCCGCAACGCGCGGGTCTGTGCCCAGCAGCCGCAGGACACATAAAAAAAGCAGCGGAAAGAAAATTAAACGCAGGAAACAGACAATCGGCAGGCCCCTGTCACGCAAATGCCTCAGCTTCACCCCGGCCAGACGCGCGCCGATTACCGTAAAGGATAAGGGCGTGGTCGTCGCGCCCAGGATGTTCATCACATTGGCAATAGGACCGGGTATGCGGATATGAAACGCGAGCATCGCGATGCCCAAACAAGCGGAGAGAAACGCCGTGTTCAAGAAGGCCGCGCGCACGACGGCGCGCCCTTTGCCCGCGAATAATAAAACGCCTATGGACCAGGCCAGTATATTAAAGGACGCCACAAACATGACAGCGTATATCAGCGCGTCGCCCCCCAGGCACATCTCAATGATGGGGTATCCCATGAAGCCGCTGTTGGAGAATGCCGCCAAGTTGGTCAGCGCCGCGCGCCGTGCCGCGGGCTGCTTGCGGAACAAAAAAAGCGATACGGCATAACACACGCACATGGCCAGAGTTGACAGCAGGAACGCCTCAAAAAGCGTTTTTAAAAGCGCCGCGTCCGCCGGTACTTGCAGTTTGACAATCGTCAGCGAGGGCAGCGCGAAGAGAATAACAAATTGGTTCATTCCCTTCAGGGCTTCCTGCCCGAGCCATCGGCGCTTGGCGGACAGGAACCCCACCAACATCAGTAAAAAGAGCGACGCCACATGCCCGTATGTTTCCAATACAATCTTCCTTATCGCTTGATTTTCCCGAGTGATTGTACACCAGGCGGGAAGCGTATAACAAGGGGGGCGTGCCTTTAAAAAGCTGTGCCGCCTAAGCGGATATCTTTAAGCTGATATGCTTTTATGCCTGCCCGAACTGTCAAATTAACGATGTCTGCTCTACCCCCGTCGTGAGGTCCCTCAGGTAAGCGAAAACATCATCCGGGCGGTGCAGGATGCCGTGTTGGCCGCATACCCGTTTAAAGAGAGCCGTCAGCGCCGCGTCATGCGGGCTCTTTACCTCATAACGCGCTCCGAACGTCCGGATATACCGTTCCTTCATGCCCGGGAAATGCGCGTCCAATTGGCGATAGAAATACTCCCGGTTGCCTTCCCGCAGCGTCATTCCGAACCCGAAACAGAGTATGCCGCGTACGCCGGCCCGGATACAGCCGTCCAGTATCCCTTCAAGATTTTGCGGCGTGTCGTTGATGAAGGGTAGAATAGGGCTGAGCCATACCACGGTGGGGATGCCCATATCCCGAAACGCTTCCAGCATGCGCACGCGTTCTTCCGTTACGCAAACATGCGGCTCAAGAATGCGGCAAAGCCCTTCGTCATGGGTGGTCAGCGTCGTTTGCACCACGCACCTGGCTTTTTTGTGAATTTCCGTTAATAGGCCCGCGTCGCGCAAAATACGGGCGGATTTGGTTTGAATGGCCAATCCGAAACCATGGCGCGCAATGACTTGCAGGCAGGAACGGGTCACGCCCAGTTCTTCTTCCAGGGGGATATAAGGGTCGCACATGGCGCCCGTTCCTATCATGCAGCGCTTTCGTTTTTGGGATAGCTGCCTGTCCAGTATGGAAGAGGCGTTCCGCTTGACCCTGATATCCTCAAAATCATGTTCTATTTTGTAACACAGGCTGCGGCTGTCACAATAGATGCAGCCGTGTGTACAGCCCCGGTACACATTCATCCCGTTTGTTGCGGATAGGATCGTCTTGTAATCCGCGTAATGCACGGCGCTTATCCTTTCGTTTCGGGTGAGTCAAGTATTTTGGTAAAATACCCCGGCTGCATTGTACCCTATTGCGGGCATGATGAAAATAAGGAGGGGCATCCGTTGTATTTGTAAATGTGGGAAAAGAGATAACCGCGGCGATAAAAATGATTCCAAATACTATTGCTGACATATAGCGCCTCCTGACCAATCATTACTATTTGTTTTAAAACCTTTGATAATGTATTGCTTGACAATTTGACCAATCCGCCTGTAACGGTTTGCCAATTGATTTATTTCTTCTTTTATGTTTGCGGACATATAATATACTTTGTCATCGGGTACAGCCAGAATGGCCCGAGGTATTCTATCAAGCGGATAGGGAACCCCGCCATATGGTTGAAGATGATTATCCAGCACCTGCAATTCCTGCTGTACATCCAATAACCCGGCTGAAAACAGATAATAATTAAAATCACGTAAACCATGGTCAGACAGTCGCTTAAAAATAACCAACAGTTTGTCAACCTCACTAAGCTTTTCACCCACAGAAGCACGGAATGGCTCAAATGCCCTGCTCTGTGGACAGCCAATACTCAATGCCTGCCCGTAGCCGGTGTAAAAATCCTCCGTATTGGCAATGAGCGGCCCCGTCATGCCCTTCTTTAACCCGGGCGGCTGCTTGGGGCAGTTGATGACGCTGAGCACGGCAAGCAGCTGCTGCGCCTGAAACTCGTTGCGGCTTTCAGCCATAGCGGCTTTTAGTTCACGGACGCAGTTGTCTAAATCGTCCATATCATAATACGTCTGCGCTTTCAGGTAACGCGCTCGGGGGAATCTGCCGCCTGCCGCCTGTATCGCTTGATTAAGCAGTACAATGGCGCGTGTTAATGCATATTTCCCGGGTGCATCACCTCCCAGTATTTTTTCGGCAGCGTCGTAGAGCTCGCGGGCGTGCGGAGGCGCGGAATGAAACTCGTTATCGTAAAGGTCATCATGGTGCAAGGTTTTCAGTGATTCAAGCATTTTTTTATCCTCAGGGTCAAACCCAAGGCACTTCTTATAATCCGCCCGCGCTGCCGGCTTGTTACTCATCTGTGCATAGGCCAAAAGATTCACTCCTAATATGTGACTATGACCTTGTTTTTTTCGAAAGGCCATCGTATCGGGGACGGGAATGGTGAGAAACAACACCATACAGTCCGTCCCGCTAATAGCATAACTTCTGAAACTATCGCAAACCTCCCCTTATTTAAGGTTTTACGGTATGATTCAAAAAAGGCGGATCGGGGCCGTCAGCGGGCTTATCAGCAGGCTTGCGTAACGGGACAAACCTAGTGGTATCGCTTCGCCGCGCGTGGTATTGACAAGCCGGGGCTCTGTTGATAGAATACGCGTGACCGGCGGGCGGCGTGTTGTATGCCGCCGTAGCGCTGTTTTTCGATAGATTTACCGTCTGGATTTCATCATCTGCCGCAAGGTTATGATTCGGCAGTTTTTATGGGTGTACCCGGCTTCGGCCGGGGTTGTGCGCTGTTGTGCTTCGTTTCCAAGCCGTTACCGGTGAGGGCGGGGGTAGGCCTAAAGCGGATTAGTATGTCAATAAGCCGTTTAAGGTTATGAGAAATCCGGAACCCTATCCATTTGAAAAGCATGCGTCTGCCGCGCGGGAGGTTCATTTCCCGGCGGTTTTTTATTGAAATAAACGAATAAATGAATGAAAAGGAGGGGTTATGGAATGGAAATATGGCTGTCAGTTATCATTGCGGTTGCGGCGCTTGTCGCCGGGTTTCTCTCCGGCATGGCGTACCGAAAGAACATCGCTGAAGCCAGAATAGGGCGCACGGAGGATCGTGCCCGCTCGCTTTATGAGGACGCCGTACGCAAGGCGGAAGAGTATAAAAAAGAGAGGATATTGGAGGCCAAGGAGGAAATACTGCGCGAAAAGACGGAGAACGATAAGGAAATCAGTGAACGGCGCAAGGAGGTTCAACGGGCGGAACGCCGCGTGCTGCAAAGAGAAGAGACGCTGGATAGAAAGTCCGACAACCTGGAGACAAGGGAAGAATCGTTGAACAAAAAAACGGAGGAAATTGCCAAGCTTCGCGAAGAAGCCGCTCAATTCCATTCCCGTCAATTGCAAGAACTGGAACGTATTGCGGGCCAAACGCAGGATGAGGCGCGCCAAGCGTTAATCGATAGAATTCAAAAGGAAGCGTATCATGACGCCGCGGCCAGTGTCCGCGAAATAGAGTACAACGCCAAGGAAGAAGGAGAAAAAAAGGCCCGCAACATCATTGCGCTGGCGATACAAAAATGCGCGTCGGATCATGTGGCGGAAAGTACCGTATCGGTGATCACATTGCCCAATGACGATATGAAGGGGCGTATCATCGGCCGTGAGGGCAGAAATATCCGTTCTTTGGAAACCGCGACCGGCGTTGATTTGATCATCGACGACACACCGGAAGCGGTGATTGTATCCGCCTTCGACCCTGTCCGCCGCGAGATAGCCCGTATCGCCGTGGAGAAGCTCATCATGGATGGCCGGATTCATCCGGCGCGTATTGAGGAAATGGTGGAAAAGGCTAAAAAGGAAGTAGACAATCAAATTCGCGAGGCGGGTGAACAGGCTGTTTTTGAAACGAACCAGCATTCGGTACATCCCGAGCTCGTTAAAATACTGGGACGCCTGCGATACCGCACCAGCTACGGACAAAATGTATTAAAGCATTCCATTGAGGTCAGTCATTTGGCGGGGCTGATGGCCGCGGAGCTGGGGGCGGATATCGCCTTGGCCAAACGCGGTGGCTTGCTGCACGATATCGGCAAGGCGGTCGACCACGAATCGGAAGGAACGCATGTGCAGCTGGGCGGAGAGCTTTGCCGGAAACACCGTGAGAGTACGGATGTCATTCATTGTATATTGGCGCATCATAATGATGTCGAACCGCAAACCGTTGAGGCGGTGCTGGTACAGGCTGCGGACGCCATCTCCGCGGCGCGTCCCGGCGCGCGGCGCGAAAGCATTGAAAACTATATCAAGCGGTTAGAGAAACTCGAGGAAATTGCCAATACTTTCAACGGCGTAGAAAAATGTTTTGCCATACAATCCGGCCGCGAAGTACGCATCATGGTCAAGCCCGATGACGTAACCGATGAGGGAACCCGGGTTCTGGCCATTGAAATTGCCAAGAAAATAGAAAAGGACCTGGAATACCCGGGCCAGATCCGTGTGAATGTTATCAGGGAAACGCGCGCGACGGAGTTTGCCAAATAAGCACTCGGGTGTTATTGTCCGTTGAAAAGAAGCCGGTTGACGGCGTTGACATAGGCGTAACAGCTCGCCTCAATGATATCGGTGGAGACGCCGCGTCCCAGCATGACGGCGTCTCGGGAGCGGACGCGTGCCGTTACCTCGCCCAGCGCGTCCTGCCCTTCCGTAACCGCTTTTAAGCTGAAACTTTCCAAAACGCAATCGGCGCCCGTTATTAAATTGACGGCGTTG
>WRFT01000070.1 GCA_009776385.1 Clostridia bacterium | reverse complement strand
TGTGTTAACGCCGACGCCGCGACCCGTACATCGCCAGCAGGCGGATCATTTGCAAGAGAGAAGTGATGGCGGCCGCGACATAGGTCAGCGCGGCGGCGTTGAGTACCGCGCGCGTCTCCCCCTTTTCATCCTCCGTGATATGGCCGCCCTCCGTCAGCATGCGGATGCCCAGGCGGCTGGCGTTCAGCTCCACCGGCAGCGTGACCAGCGAAAAGAAGAGGGACAGCGCGAAGCAAAGGATGCCGGCGGCCATCAGCGGTTCCCAGCTGAATACCATGCCCAGCAAAAAAAGCGGGAAGTAGGCGCGACTGCCTATGTTGACAACCGGGACGAACGCGTTTCTGAACGCCATCGGCCCGTAGCCCGAAAAATGCTGCATCGCGTGGCCCGCCTCATGCGCCGCGATACCCAGCGCCGCGAGGCTGGAACTGCCGTATACGTCCTGCGACAGTGCGATCGCCTCTTTTTTGGGGTCGTAATGGTCTGTCAGCCGCCCCGATACACGCCCGATGGACACCCGGTGATTACCGTTTTCGTAAAGCATGGCGGCCGCCGCTTCCTCCGCGGTCCTGCCGGCGCGGCTCCGCTTGCGGCTTAACTTGCGGTACGCGCTGTTGACTTTCCACCGCGCGTACAGGCCGAGCAGCAGGCCCGGCAGCATCAAAAGATAGGTCCATTCGTACAGCATGCGTTTCACCATCCAACCTCATCGTTTCCGCGTAATGATACCTTATCCGCGCTTCTGACCGCAAGTGTCAATGACCGTGCCTGTCCATGGCCGTAAGGGAGGGAAGACTGATGGAAAAATGGCGGCATTTTAAGATGAAGCGCCGAGCCTACCTATGGCTGGCGGCGTTGATGATATCCGCGCCCTTCCTGCTGCTGATAGGCCTGTCTATCGGGTCCGCGTCCATATCCCCGGGTGAAATCATACGGCAAACGGGCCTGTATTTGCAGGGCAAGGCCGTATCCGCCAGCGCCGTAATACTTTTTTCCGTCCGCTTGCCGCGCCTGCTGTTGGCCTTCTTGGTGGGGGCGGGTTTATCCGTCAGCGGCGTGTCCATGCAGGGCATCTTTCAAAACCCCATGGCGGACCCGCATCTGCTGGGCGTATCTTCCGGGGCGGCGTTGGGCGCGACAATTGCCATCATCATGGGCGCGCCGAGGCCGGTGCAGATTGCCCTCGCCTTCTGCGGAGGGCTGGCGGCCGTGGCACTGTCACATGTACTGGCTTTCGTAAACGGACGCACGCACCGCATACGCCTGCTGCTGGCCGGCATCGCCGTTTCATCGCTCTTATCGGCTGCCGTCAGCGCGTTGATGATGTTTAATAAAGCCTATATGGACCGCATCGTTCACTGGACCATGGGTTCGCTGACCACCGCCAATCGGGAGAGCGTGGGCGTGGCGGCAATCTTGCTGATACCCATGAGCCTGGCGTCATGGTTTTTTGCCAGGGCGCTTAACGCCATCGCGTTAGGCGATGACGAGGCCAAGGCGCTGGGCATATCCGTATCCGCTGCCCGTATATGTTTAATCGGCCTGTCCACGCTTATGACGGCCGCCGCGGTTTCCATCACGGGCATCATCGGGTTCGTTGGCCTGGTCATTCCGCATTCCGTAAGGCTTTTAACGGGCGGGAACCATCGCAGTCTCTTTCCTCTGTCTTTTTTTACCGGCGGGCTTTTTTTGATGCTGTGTGATACGGCGGCGCGTACACTGGCCGCGCCGGTAGAGATTCCCGTGGGCGTCATCACCGCCTTGATAGGGGGTTCGTCCTTTCTTTTGTTGATGCGGCGATCCGCGAAACGCGCATTGGAAAGGTAAATAATAAGATTTTTGTAACAATACGTAACAGAAAAGAAGGAATTAGGCGGAGACTATCGAATAAAGCAGGAAACAGGGTGATAACGTTATAGCGCCTCCCCAAGTCAACGGCAGTCGGGCAGCCCGTTTGAAAAAGGTAAAGGTGGTAAGATATGGCTAAGAAAGGGAAAAAGAAAGACACATTCAAACGCCTGCGGGCGGGCCTATTGGTATTGCTTATTTTAGCGGTGGTATGCTGGGCTTCCGTGGAGTGGATTAACGCGTACCGCAGATCGGCGCTCGCCGACAGGATACGTGAGGTCAACGAGACAAACGAGGAATACAAACTGCTGTATCAGGTGGAACGGGCCGAGTACGAACGGGCGACGCGAACCGGCGAGGGAAGAACCTGGCCGCCCGCACCCGCCGAGGGCATCAGTCTGCTGGATTTAAGCACATATCCTATGGAAAACACCTCCGCTGTGACCGTCTCCCGCCAGGATTTGCTGGAGGGGGGCTTGATGCTGGTTAACCACTGGCACGGATTACCGGCCGATTTTTCCGAGCAGAATGTGATAAGCGTACGGGATGTAACCAACAACTTCGTGCCTGTGCGTGATAACAAAATCAAGCTTTTCCGCGCGGCATCGGAAGCCATTGAAGCTATGCTGCTGGATGCGCACTCCGAAAACCTGAAGGACTATATCATCCAAAACGCGTTCCGCACCATGGATGAGCAGCGTGACCTATTCGAAAAGCAGGCCGGCTCCATTCGCGCCAAGAACCCGAACATGATTGAATCGCTTGTGGTGGAACAGGCGATTAAATCGGTCAACTTCCCCGGTACCAGCGAATATCAAACCGGATTCTCGTTTGAAATGAAGCTGTATAACAAGAATGATGTCACCATCACGGGCATGCGTTTTCCGGACAGCGATCAAGGGAAATGGGTGAACGAAAATTGCTGGAAGTACGGCATCCTCTTCCGTTTCCCGGCGGCGGGTTACCCCAGCCCCGGTACGGAAGACAAGTCCTTTATAACCGGCAACGCGTCAAAGCTGAACATCTATCGTTATGTGGGCGTGGCGCACAGTACCGCGATGAAAATTATGAACATGTGCCTGGAAGAATACATCGATTACCTGGTGGCGAACCCCCATTTTGCCATTTTTGAGAATGGCCAGCTGCGGTATGAGGTGTTCAGGCAGCCCTACAGCGGCGGAGACGCCGTCATTCAGGTGCCCCATGCCGCTTCCCGTTACACCGCGTCAATTGATAACTTAGGCGGGGTCGTGACCGCGTACTACTACGATTAGGGGTTAGGCATGCAGAATATTGGTTACTACAATGGTGAAACGGGGCCGCTGGAGGAAATGCGCGTACCCATGCTGGATCGTGCCTGTTATTTCGGCGACGGCATCTATGAAGTGGCGGTAACCAGAAATCACATCCTTTACGCGCCGCAGGAGCATCTGGACAGGTTTTATTCAAGTCTCGCCTTTATGGGCATCAAGCCTCCCATGCCCGAACAGGAGTTCCTCGCGCTGCTTCATGCCCTCATCCGGCAGGTGGACGACGGCGAGCAGCTTGTGTATTGGCAGGTGAGCCGCGGCGTTGCCCTGCGCGGACATGCTTTTCCAAAGGACGCCAAACCTTCTTTATGGGTGATGATTGTGCCCGCGCGGGTAAATGACTGCTTGGCTGCGGTACCCGTCATTACCTTGGAGGATACGCGGTACCTGCATTGCAATATTAAAACCATCAACCTGATACCCGCCGTGCTGGCCTCTCAAAAATCGGCGGAGGCCGGCTGCTTTGAGTCTATTTTACATCGCGGCGGAAGGGTAACCGAATGCGCGCACAGCAATGTGCATATCCTTGACGGCGGTATGCTTTATACCGCGCCGGCCGATAACTTCATATTAAAAGGCGTCGCGCGCGGCCATCTGCTGGAGGCTTGTCATCAGCTTTCCATCCCGGTAAAAGAGGAACCGTATACGCTGGAGACGCTGCTGCAAGCTGACGAGGTTCTCATTACCAGCACATTGGCTCAATGCGTCCGCGTTTCCACGGTGGACGGCATGCCCGTAGGCGGCAAGGCGGCCGGCTTGACGGAACGGATACAGGACTATCTGCGTAAGCGCTATATAAACGCGACGACACCCGCTTAGTATCAAAAAGCCGCTTATTTATCATCAAGCGGCTTTTTCAATAACATCCCCTGAAATTTAATAAAGCGCTTATTCGGCGGCGGTCGTATGAAGCCCGGATATATATTCGTCAATGGCATTGGCCACCAGCTTGGAAACGCGAACGGCCTCCACCACGGTTTTGGCGCCCGTGACGACATCACCGGAGGCGAAAACGCCCTCACGCGTCGTGCGACCGCATTCATCGGTCACAACCAGCCCGTTTTCCTTTGTTTCAATCCCCTTTGTAGAGGAAACGATGACGGCCCTCGGCCCCTGGCTGATGGCGATGATGACGGCGTCTGCAGGGAAGAGTTGTTCCGTTCCCGGTATGATGCTGACCTGTTCATACCCGTCGTCATCCGTGACAACATGGGAATCGGCCAGCAGGACCCCCTCTTCCACAAACTCCACCGCGGTTTTATAAAACTCAAACTTAACGCCGTCCATTTTGGCGTATTCCACTTCAATTTCCCGTGCCGTAACGGTGGATTCTCCCTTGTTGCAAATGATATTAACCTCTCTGGAGCCGTGCCGTAAAACGGTTCTGGCAACGTCCATCGCCACATTGCCCGCGCCGATGATGGCAACATTCTTTCCTAAGCGGTATACGCCCGGGTTGCGAAGGTACTCAAAAGCGAAATGAACATGCCCAAGGCTTTCGCCCCGAACACCCAATTTATTGGGCCGCCATACGCCCGATCCGATGAAAATGGCCTGATAACCGTCCCGGAACAACTCATCGATTACCAAATTAGCGCCGATGGTGGTGTTGGGCCTTATTTTTACGCCCACCGCCAGCAGCATGTTTTGAAGCCGCACCAGCAGGCTTTTAGGCAAACGAAACTCCGGAATGCCGTACCGTAAGATGCCGCCGATTTGGTCGTTCCCCTCAAAAATGGTGACGTTATAGTTCATCTTGGCAAGCATAAACGCGGTGGTGATGCCCGCGGGGCCGGAGCCGATAATGGCCACGTTACCGCGGTTTTTAAGGGACACTACGGGCGTGCAAACATCCAAATAAAAATCGGATATGTACCGCTCTATGGCGCTGATGTGGACAGGCATGCCCTTTCTGCCCAATACGCAGCTGCCTTCACACTGGTTTTCTTGGGGGCAGATGTAGCCGCAGATTAAAGACAACGGGTTGTTTTGAAACAGTAAGTCTCCGGCTTGCTCCAGCTTGCTGTCCAGAAGTAGTTGAATCGCCTCCCGGATGGGCGTATGCACGGGGCAGCCTTTGGAACAAAGCGGGTTTTTACATTGCATGCATCGTTTCGCGTCATCAATCACATGTTTTTGCATGGCAGTTACCCCTTTCAAGCGGTATCGGGCGGGCGGTTTTGCACGTCGCGTTCCGCCTTTTTAGTGTAACATGAAAAGATGCCCGTGACTATGCCGCGCATTACGAATGGAGAGTGGAGAGTTGAGAATGGAGAGTTGAGAGTGGTTAGTGGTTAGTGGTCAGTGGCTAGTGGTCAGTATCTGCGTGTGACGGTAGTTCACGTCTTCGCGAGCGAAGCGTGGCGATCCAGTTATTAACACTATTCTAGTACTTATTAGTGTAGCAGATAGAAACGCTGGATCGCCGCGCCACTCACGCGGCTCGCGATGACGCGAGAAGGAGTTGAGAGTGGAGAGTGGTTAGTGGTTAGTATTTGGATGTGGAGGTGTGGGGGTCAAGACATCGGTAAGTCGGTGTAAGACGAGGTAAGCCGATACCGTAAAGGGAAGGGTGGGGATTTACGAGCCGGTTTTCGGGTCCAGGGCGGAAGCCTTGGTCGTTTGCGAGGGGGAACGGGGGTTGTTAGGGGGTCTTGGGGGAGGAATCGAAACCTCCCCCGGCCCCCTAACGTGAAGAAATAAGAGTTAACACCCGGGAAACAAGGTTCTTCCGGGAAGAAACGAATTAACCGCGAAATACGCGGGGAGTTAGTGGTTAGTAACTAGTGGTTAGTACCACAGTGTGGACGCCGGATCGCCGCGCCGCCGCTGGCGGCTCGCGAAGACGTAAAGAAAGAACCTCCGGATCGCCGCGCCGCCGCTGGCGGCTCACGAAGACGTAAAGAAAAAACCTCCGGATCGCCGCGCCGCCGCGGCTACTGCAGTTCGCGGCAAAGAACCGCGGCTCGCGATGACATGCCAAGGGGTAATACGCCTGTTATCGATTGAGTCTGGCGATGATCGCCTCGGACAGCCTGTGCGCTGTATCCTCCGTATGCTTTAGGATATCAACGCTTTCATAGCTTGACGGCGAACCTATATAACCCAATGGGGATAACTGCTTCAATTTACTGCCGAACATCCACGCTTCAAAATTATCGCCCAGCGAAACATCGGGCAGCGATTTTGCTTTTTGCGTATCCGCCAAAGAGGGATAATACTGATTGATGGCTGCGGTTTCAACGTCTCCCGCGTGGACATCCGCAGCCGCTGCTTCACTTATCTTAATGATTTGCGGCGGTATCGTGTAAAAGCAAGGCTCGCTGCTTGCCCATCCGAAATGGTTCAGCATAAAATCATCATACGGGAAACACGCCGTCATCTTGTTTTTTTCGCATGCTTCCCTAAAGGCGTCAACGGCCGCGATTTTATGCGCGACATCCCCATGCGCGTTAACGGCGAAAACACGCGTGAATCCAAAGCCTCCAAGCGAGGCCAGTATATCGAAAAGCAACGCCGTTGCGGTTTCGGGGCGTATGTTAAATGAGCCGATAAACCCTCCGGCCGACTGGCAAACACCCCAGTAAAAGGGCGGCGCGATGAGGGCGGGATAGCCTTTGGCTTCAAGTGCTTGTTTGACGGCTCCGCATTGGATGTGGGCCGTGTAAATATCTGTCGCCAGGCATAAATGCGGGCCGTGTTCCTCTATGACGCCCATCGGCAGTAAAACAATTGCGTTTTCATCCGCGCCCTGTAAAATTGCCGGCCATGTCATATCCGCCATGGTTTTGGTAAAAATGCCATGTTTCATCTTTTATAGCTCTTTGCCTTTATCCAGCAGTATTTCGGATGTATCGCCATATCCGCACGCACGGTACAGCGCTTGCGCGATATGGTTTTCACGGCCGGTCAGAATGTGAAGATGCTTGACACCGCGTTTGAAAAGCGCATTTTCCATCATAACCAGCAGCTGTTTGCCGATACCCTGCCGCCGATACGCGTCCATGACATACAGCTCCGTAATTTCGGCGAACGGATAAGCATAACAGATGGATTGCTGAATTTGGCCGCAGCAGAAACCTGCCAGCGTCTTGCCGTCGGCGGCGACATAAACCATTTCCCGCCCGTTTCCCTCAAGCGATTCGGCGACAGTTTCTACCGTATTACAGCCGCCGCCGTTAAAAAGGTCGTTCAGTTTTAAAAGTTCCGGCGCGTCCGCGCCGCGTGCCAAACGAAAATCAATTATAGCGGTTTCCTCCTTATCTGTGTCAGTTTGTTATTCGCCGCGCTGAGCGCGCGATCACGCGTATCCGGCGGTTGGGGATATGCCAATATGTACCATCGAATAACGCTGGTCTTAACGCGGTTTCAATCTCATGAAGTACCGCCTTTCTTTCGGAAGCGTTAAACCAATCCATTTCAACGCGGAACACCTGACAAATCCAATCCCGCAGACGGCCGGCCCCCTCCCGGAGCCGCGTGTCCAAATCGTAGGTGTACAGGGTATCGATGGTAAAACCATGCTTTTCAAGTAAGTGTCCGTATGCCTCCCGGGCGGGGTAGTAAAAACGAAGCGTATACGGCTTGCCTCTCGTAGCGCAGGCAGCCTCTACAGCCGCGAGGATGGCGGCGATATTGCCGGCCGCGCCGAACTCGCACACGAGCGCTCCGTTTGGCTTGAGCGCCTTGTGTATGCTGTCCAGCAGGGCGTCCTGTGACGTGATAAAATGAAAGACCGCGTTTGAGAAGACCGCGTCAAAATATTGTGTCCACGGGATGCGGCAGGCGTCTGTCACTTGAAATGGAATGTTGGGATAGGATGAACGGGCAAAGTCTATCATGTCCGGGGAAGCGTCAATTCCGATGACCTCACTGGCGAATCCGGCAATTTGGTTGGTTAACACACCTGTTCCGCAGCCCAGGTCTAAAACCTTGCCGCAATGAAACTCCTTGAGCAGCTGAACGAGCTGAACACCATGCTCCGTCACGCGTCCGCATGTATCATGATAAGCGTTTGCGTTCCATTTCATCGTATTACTTTCATGATTCAACTGTTCCATATGCCCCATTGTAAACAGAAAAGGATAACTTGTCACTTTATTTGCAGCCTTAACGTATAAATGAGCAAGCGGAAAGGCCAATGGGTTGTTCCGTGAACCGTGTTAACACGCGAAACGGACGTCCATAAAAAGGGTGTTTTTGAAGACAGTCATTTTTTGATAGTTTATAGTAGATATTTACATTCCATCTGAAGGTCTTGTATAATAAAATTCT
>WRFT01000069.1 GCA_009776385.1 Clostridia bacterium | reverse complement strand
GAAGCTGTCGAACTTGCTCCCACGGCAGCGCTTCGCGGCGAGGTGGACTATGCCGAGATTATGAGCAATATTCTGGACGAATGGAAAGCCACACATCCTGAACTGCTCAGCCGCGACCGTGCGATTCCGGACTATTCTTATTTCTACTCTTTTAACTTTAACCCGTTGTACGAAGATGAGTACGCTCCAGATAATTGGCTGTTAGCCGTCAATAACGCGAACTTCCGTCATTCCATTATGAGCGCTTTTGACAGGCTGTACGCTATGAGCGCCTTGGCGCCGGACGGAGCGGACGCGTTAATTCAAAACACGATTACACCGGCAACCTTCGCAGTTTTAAACGGCGTGGACTATGCCGAACAGGACGCCTTTAAAGAAACGGAGCAATACTTCTTCAACCCGGAAATGGTTTTGGCGTATAAAGCGAAGGCTATCGAAGAGCTTACAGCAGCCGGCGCTGTCTTCCCGATTCAAGTCGTTCTTTCATACCGAGTGGATCAGCTGGATTGGGAACAAGAGTCCATTTTGCTCAAGCAGCAAGTGGAAGGCATTCTGGGTACCGATTATGTCCAGTTTGTACTGCGGGCGGGACCTTCTACCGATTTCTTGGCAACGATTCGCCGAGGCGGTTTATACTCTTTAATGCGGTGCAATTGGGGCGCCGACTATCAAGATCCGGAAACTTTTGCCGAGCCGTTCGGCAAGCGTTTCGATTCGGACACCGGTGAGTTGGTCGGAAACACTTATAACAGAATGGATCTGATGCTTAATACAGATTTTAGCGAAACCATCGGTATCCTAGAGCCCTATTACGAAACGGTTGAAGAGGCTAAAGCAGAAACAAGCGATATGGAAGCGCGTTACGCAAAATTCGCCGAAGCGGAGGCTATGCTGATAGGTAATGCCATCTTTATACCCTACTACATCAGCCCCGCCGCTTATCAATTATCTAAAATTAACGTGTTTGAAGGTTCTTACGCCTCTTTTGGAATGTCCATTTTGCGTTACAAAGGCCAAAAGCTTTATGACAGCTTTATTACTGCCGAACAATCGGCTCAGTTCTTAGCCGAATGGCAGGAAAACATGTCCAAGTAGACCGCTGCCGTTTAAACTGACCACGCAAACGGAGGAGCCCTATTCGTCAGGTGTTAGGGTTCCTCCATTATTGGATTTAAGGGGTTTTGGGATAAATGTTTTTGTATCTGGTAAAAAGACTCCTGCGCTCTGTTATCACATTGTTTATCATTCTGACAGTTGTATTTGTGTTGGTTCGGCAGATGCCGATTTCCGGTTACTTCCCCAACTATGAAAAGATGTCGGAAGCGCAAATCAAGAACGGGCTTCATGAAATGAAGCTGGATTTGCCGATGCATGAGCAGCTTTTTTATTTTTATAAGGATCTCCTCACTAAGGGTGATCTGGGCATGTCACGTATATATCGGAACAATGTCCCGGTTGCCGAGATATTGGCGCCAAAAATTCCCATATCTATAAAACTAGGCAGTTTATCCTTGTTGGTGGCGCTACTCTTTGGGCTGCCTTTAGGCGTTATCATGGCACGAAATAAAGGTAAGTTTCTAGACCAACTGGGAACGGGATATATTGTTGTTATTGAGGCGGTACCCGCTGCCGTATACTACCTGTTTATTCAGTTGTTCGGCACGGAATTGCTCGGTATGCCGCTTATTAACAGCCCCGGCACCTTTACAACATCAGGCAACACCGCGGCGTGGATTCTGCCCGTTCTTTCTATGTCATTGGGGAACACGGCTTATTATGCCATGTGGATACGCAGGTATGTGGTGGATGAAAGCCGGAAGGATTATGTGACGCTCGCTCGTATGAAAGGTATGTCATCCGGGAAAATATTAAGCAGGCATGTATTCAGAAATGCATTTGTACCGATGATTCAATACATTCCCACATCATTTTTAAACACGGTTATCGGCTCTATCTATATTGAATCCCTGTATGGCGTTCCGGGTATGGGAGGCCTGCTTGTTGATGTAGTGAAACGACAGGATAACGCCATGGTTTTGGGAATCGTCCTGTTATACGCATGCGTTGGCATAATTGGCCTCATCTTTGGTGATATTTTAATGGTAACGCTGGATCCGCGTATCAGCCTGACAAAGAGAGGAGGTAATCGGTAAATGAAACACGCGTCAGTAGACAGACTGGAAAAGAGCCTGTCCGTTACATTAGAAGAAATGCTTGCTTCCCCGCATGCTTTTGAACCCGCCGTTTTCAGCGAACAAGATGTAGAGCGTACCGGCATGAGCAATTATTCATATTGGCGTTCCACCTTTATCGCGTTCCGCAAGCGGACATTTGCCATGTTCCTCCTGTGTCTGGTGCTGACGATTTTAGTATTTACATTTGTTCAACCGCACCTCCCCGGTCAGTATGACCCTGTACTGGTGAATAATAATGAAATGGGGCTTCCGTTAAAAAACCAACAGCCAAACGAAACATTCCTGATGGGTACGAACAATATCGGTCAGGATATTTGGGCCCGCTTATGGGCCGGTACCCGTACCTCGCTGACTATCGGCATATCTGTGGCGGTAATCGAGGCCATCATCGGGATTTTCATCGGGGTGCTCTGGGGGTATATCAGAAAGCTCGATTTCATTTTAACAGAAGCTTATAATGTGCTTGATAATATTCCTACTACATTGGTTCTTATTCTTGTATCGTTTATCATGCGGCCCGGTATGCAAACCATTATCTTCGCATTGTCTTTAACCGGTTGGATAGGAATGGCACGGTTCATTCGCAATCAAATTATAATTATACGCGACCGTGACTATAATATCGCTTCCCGCTGCCTGGGTACCGGCGCCTTTAGAATTATCTTAAGGAATCTTCTACCCTATCTCGTTTCTGTTATCATGCTGCGCATGGCTTTATCGATACCGGGCGCCATCGGCAGCGAGGTGTTTGTGACCTATATCGGGTTGGGGTTGCCGGCAACCATTCCCAGTCTCGGAAATCTTATCAATACCGGCCGGTCTTTGATGATGAGCCCTAACCTGCGGTATCAGCTCATTTATCCTACCATTCTATTATCCATTGTAACGATTTCGTTTTATGTGATAGGGAACGCTTTTTCGGATGCCGCCGATCCTAAAAACCACACTTGAGGGAGGAACTATGCGGGATATCATACTCTCCATACAAAATTTAAATGTGAAGTTTTCCCTGCGAGGAAAAACACTTCACGCTATTCGCGATGTCAGTTTGGATGTATACCGTGCGGAGAGTTTAGCCATCGTCGGCGAGTCCGGTTCCGGGAAATCTGTCTTAAACAAGAATTTGGTTGGTCTGCTGGACCCAAACGGACGCATCGACAGCGGAGATATCCTTTACTATAAAAAAGCTTCTTCTGCTTCGCGTACTACCGATGAATCTGTCCGCGCCGAATCATGCGTTAATTTGGCAAGGCTTAAAAAGGAAAAGGACTGGTTGCCGATACGCGGCAGAGAAATATGCATGATTCCCCAAGACCCGATGACTTCGCTCAATCCTTTAAAGACCATCGGTGCTCAATTATATGAAACAGTAAAACTACATCACGGCATGAATGCAAGACAAACCAAAGAAGCCTGCCTATCCATATTGAATGATGTTCGTATCGACTTGCCCGAAAAACGCTACTATCAATACCCCCACGAGCTTTCCGGAGGCATGAGGCAGCGTATTGCCATAGCCATAGCCATTGCCTGCCGCCCGAGGATTCTTATTTGTGATGAGCCTACCACCGCATTGGATGTCACGATTCAAGCACAGGTGCTTACATTGCTTAAAGAAATTAAAGATAAATACCACCTCACCATTTTGTTTATCACGCACGATTTGGGTGTTGTGGCCAATATCGCCGAGCGTGTAGCCGTTATGTACGCCGGTGATATTGTAGAAATAGGCACTGTAGATGATATTTTTTATACACCCGCCCATCCGTATACCTGGGCGCTTCTATCGTCACTTCCGCAGTTATGCAGCCGCGGAGAACCGCTGCTGGCCATTAAGGGTACGCCGCCAAGCCTTTTTAAAGAAATTCAAGGCGATCCCTTCGCGTTGCGCAATCCCAACGCTTTGAACATCGATCATATGTTTATGCCGCCGTATTATAAGATATCAGACACACATCAAGCCCGATCTTGGCTTTTAGATCCCCGAGCGCCTAAGGTAAGCATGCCTGCGGTCATCGATAAGATAAAGCACCTGGGAGGTACCGCAGATGCCGTTTGATAACCCCATTTTAAAGACTGATCGATTACATGTCTCATTCGGCCGCGCGCGAAATAAGTTTATAGCGGTAAAAGATGTTTCCTTTGATATTTATCAAGGTGAGACGTTTGGCTTAGTAGGTGAGTCGGGTTCAGGTAAAACAACCATAGGCCGCACGATCATTCGCATCCACCGCGCTTACAGCGGATCGGTTTTTTTTAAGGGACAAATCATCTCCGGGCGTATCGAACGAGAACTGGACCGCGAACTACCTCAACGTATTCAAATGATTTTTCAAGACCCTATGGCCAGTTTGAATGAACGCGCGAAAATAGATTATATCGTATCCGAGGGCATTCGGGGGCGAGGCTTGCCAAAGAAAGAAATCGACAAACGCGTTGAAGCCGCGTTGTTGGATGTTGGCCTCCTGCCGGAGTTTGCCTATCGATTCCCGCACGAATTTTCCGGAGGGCAGCGTCAACGCATCGGTATCGCGCGCGCTTTAATAATGAACCCTGAAATCATCATCGCGGATGAACCTATTTCGGCATTGGATGTATCCATTCGCGCTCAAATACTAAACTTAATGGCAGATCTGAAAAAGAAATGCGGACTGACTTATCTGTTTATTTCGCATGATTTGTCTGTTATGCGTTTTATATGCGACAGAATAGCCGTGATTCATTTAGGCCGTATCGTTGAAATGGCTGAAACCGAGACGCTGTTTAAACATCCGATACACCCTTATACCAAAGCACTCCTGTCCGCTGTTCCTCAACCCAATCCACAGGTTGAAAAAAGAAAAAAACTAATCGTTTATTCACCTGCCATGCATCATTACGATACCTATCTCCCCTCATTTGTACAAATTGAACCGGATCACTATGTATATGCCAACACGCCGGAGATTGAGGAATATCAAAGCGCTTATCATCAAACGGAGCCGGTCTGATGGGGCGAACCTTAATCATTACGGAGAAACCCAGTGTCGGACGTGATATTGCCAAAGTTTTAGGTTGTGCCAAAGGCGGGAAGGGATACTTGTCATCCGATGCCTATCTGGTTTCATGGGCAGTAGGCCACCTTGTCGCGTTATGTGAACCTGATGAAATAGACGATCGGTATAAAAAGTGGAATATACAAGACTTGCCGATACTCCCTACCAAAATACCGCTGAAGGTACTTACCGCTACAAAAGAACAATATCAGCTGTTGAAAAAACTTATGAATGATACCGATACAGATAAGCTGGTCTGCGCTACGGATGCCGGCCGAGAAGGAGAGTTGATATTTAGATATATCTATGAAAAATCCGGCTGCCGCAAACCGTTTGACCGATTATGGATTAGTTCGCTCACCGACGAGGCGATTAAAACCGGGTTTAGTAACTTGCAACCTTCAGATGCCTACCAAAAGTTTTATGAAAGCGCTAAATGCCGAAGCGAGTCCGATTGGCTTGTCGGTATGAATTTAAGCCGCGCGTATACCCTGCGTTATAACACATTGTTGTCCATCGGAAGGGTGCAAACCCCTACGCTGGCAATACTTGTCAATCGCAAAATAGAAATAGATAGCTTCGTTCGCGAGGAATACTATAATCTGACGGCAGATTTTGGTGATTATAAAGGAACATGGTTTAATGAAAAACAAAAAAACGACAGCCGGATAAATACGCTTGAAGAAGCCGAAAAAATTAAAATCGCTGTTACAGGTAAAAAAGCGACGGTTACGCTTTTTGATGAGAAACGTAAACAGGAGTTTTCTCCGCTTTTATATGACCTGACAACCTTACAACGTGACGCCAACCGTCTCTTCGGATACACCGCAAAAAAAACACTGTCATTGGCTCAGAAATTATATGAAACGCGCAAGGCGATTACTTATCCACGGACAGACAGCCGCTATTTATCGAAAGATATGTATGGGCAGACGATTAAGACCTTTAACAACCTGCCGGAGCAGTATCAACACTATACGGCATGCATCCTTCAGGATGGAAAACTTCCTTTTTCCATGCGTGTATATAACACCTTAAAAGTTACAGATCATCATGCCATTATTCCGACACCGAGGCGCATTAACACGGAGAGTTTATCAGTTGAAGAAAAAAACGTGTATGACTTGATTGTACGCCGTACGCTGAGTGTGTTTTATCCGCCTTATGTCTTTGACGCTCAAACTATTTTAACCGCTTGCGGCAAGGAGATGTTTCGATCCACAGGCAGGTTTGTTCATGAATTGGGATGGAAAGCGGTTGAGTATTCGCCAAAAACCGCAAACGAAAAAACCCAAAGCACTCCCCTGCCGCGCGTCGAGAAGGGTGATGAACGCACTGTATTAAGCGCCGATATCACCAAAGAGAGTACGAAGCCACCCTCTCATTATACGGATGGGACACTGCTGCATGCGATGGAACGCGCGGGAAGTGATTCAGATGAACAGTCCGTCCGTGAAATGATGAAAACTGTCGGATTGGGAACACCCGCCACACGAGCCTCCATTATTGAGCGGCTGTGCCAGGTAGGCTATGTACAACGCAAAGGGAAGCTGCTTATAGCTACACAGAAAGGTGAAAAATTAATTAAAGTTATCCCCGGAGAACTATCCTCGCCGGAAATGACAGGGTTTTGGGAACAAGAGCTGGATAATATCATACACGGACAGCAAGATCCGGAAAGGTTTATGCAAAACATCCGTAAATTCACATCCGACATGGTGATTAGTGCATCTCAGCGTGAGTTATCGGAAGTGTTTCATAGCGATGATGACAACTTGCGCCGCCGCAAGGAAAAACCGGTTTCACAGCCTATGGATGTAACTTGCCCGCTATGCGCCCGCGGCACCGTGCGTGAGAACTCCAAGGCTTTTTATTGCAGCCATTATCGCGAGGGATGCCGCCTAACCATATGGAAAAACGCCTTGGCCCGCGCGGGCGGCCCGGAAATAACCAGCACCCTTGCCACTTTAATCATCCGGCAAAAAAACGTTACCGGAAGCTCCGGCACCATATCGCTTTCCGGCACTGATTTATCTTTTAAAAGTATCAAGAATGCCGATACCGCGTATCACGTGTCAATTGACGGTTCACTTAAAAATGTTTCGTCCGCGAAAAAGGGCACAAATAAGGCTGCCGTAAATAAGGCTGCGAGTAAGATTACGCCTTATAAACGCGCTGGTGGCTTGAAA
Source organism: Clostridia bacterium (assembly GCA_009776385.1). Lineage (GTDB taxonomy): Bacteria > Bacillota > Clostridia > Christensenellales > Aristaeellaceae > WRFT01. Next base: position 1,037 of record WRFT01000069.1, on the reverse strand, counting down.
GCAAAACAATAATGTAATAAAATAAGGAATATCTGGCTTCCGCCAAGGGAAAGGATTAGTATGCGTTCGGCTTCGATGAAACATTTTCTTTGGCGCATTAGGCAAATAGAGCTGTTTGACTCCACCGGTATGACGCCGCAGCTGCGTTCTAACCTGTATTGGGTCATATGGGGCGCTACCATTGGTATGCTCTACTTTAATGTAATCAACGGCGCCGCATGGACCGGTTTTCAACGCGTCATCCTGCGCGCGGGTGATTTTGAACTGGGATGCATTGCAGCCGTTCCGGTAGCGGTGAATATCTTTCAGCTTCTTTTCAGCTATATCATGGAAAAAAGGCGGAATCGCCGATTTTTATTTTTATTCTTTGGTATCACTAGCCGAAGTTTGTGGATTATCATCGGGCTTATCCCGTTATTTTTACTTAACGCGCCGCATTCCTTACGCATCTCCGCTACAATCATGCTCATTGCGCTGGTCTCTTCCGGCGCTTCATTCGTGAGCCTTGGGTTCGGAAGCTTAATGGGTGACTTGGTTCCGATTAAGATACGCGGGCGTTATTTTTCCGCCCGCCTCCGCATTTCGTTGATTGCAGGTATCTTATCGGGCCTTATTGTATCATGGCTGCTGGATGCTTTCGGCGATACGGGGTATACCCTTGTGTTAGTACTGGCGGGTTTGGCGGGCATGGTGGATATCGCTTGTTTTTTCTTTGTTTCGTGGCCGCCGATGGAAGGTTCGGAAGATAAAAAAGAAAAGGAAAAACCGTTCTCAATGTTCGGCGGAGTCTTAAAGAATAAGCGATTCATGACGCTTTGCTTCTTCTTTACATGCTGGTTCTTTGCGATAGGCTTATCAAGCCCGTTTAACAATGTATACCTGCTTGAAGTTATGCACCTTTCCTTTTTAGAGATAACGCTGTACGCTCAAATCGTATCGAACATTATGACTATGGTAACTGTAACCATTTGGGGGCGGGCAATTGATCGGTACGGTAATAAACCGGTGATGCAGCTTACCGGCTTGATTTGTATGTG
>WRFT01000068.1 GCA_009776385.1 Clostridia bacterium | reverse complement strand
TATCCCAGCATATGCCGCAGTTCATCTGACCAGATGAAGATATTATTCGGATTTATCGGATCGTTTTTAATAATGACCATTTCCCACAGACCTACTCTGGAAGCTTGTATCGCCATATCCAATTTGGTAATCTGCAGTTCATTTTGGGCCAGCACTTCTTCCGTTTTTTGCAGCGCTTTTACCAGTTCTCTTTGCATGATGTTACGGTTAATAGCGTTGACCAGCATCAACGTGACGGACCGCAGCATATTCACTTCAACTTTGGTAAAGAATCGCTCTTTCATGATGTCGTCCGCGCAGAAGATGCCCCAAAATTCACCTCGATAAAACAACGGAATGATAATGATGGATCGTATTCCCAATGGACTAAGATAATCTTGATCCTCCGGTGTCAAGCTTGTGATGGGTCCGTTGATACACTCGCCGCGGGAAAACAGTTCCTTCCACGCCTTGCGGTAGGGGATCCCCTTGCCGATTGGAACGGGTGCCGCTTTTTTACCATTGGCGGATAGCCATTGATAGGTTAGGTCAAAATACAATGCTCCGTTACGTGTTTCATTTTGATATATTTGCATGCAGTCGGAACCCATGCTTTGTCCGATGATTTCCATGCCTTCAAGCAAGGATTTTTCAAACGCGTTCTCATCCGTTTCCAGTAATAAAACAGAAGCGACACGATTCATCACACTTAGAATTTGATCTCTTTTTTGGTCGGCTCGTTTCATTCTGCGGAAAAACACGAGGATGATAATTATCATAAACGCGTAAGAAAGAACCAGTAAAATCAAAATAGAGGTGGATGCCTGGGATAGTGAGCGTTCTAATGCGGAAACCAGATTGTTTGCCCAAATATAGCCAATAACCTCACCGCCGCGCTCGATAGGGAGCATGGCGTTCATGATGTCGCCGCGTACCATGGTACCCATTGAAACGTTTTGTACGCCGGTTGCCATAACCTGCCGACCCGGATGGGTCTGGCCGATGGGAGTACCCACAACCTGCTGGTAATTGGCGGAGGGGCCGTAGGTGATAATGGCGTCCAATTCACGCGAGTAATAACCAACGCCCAGACCTTCGGAAGCGGAGGCTACCTCATCGGTGAACTCTTTTAAAGCCTCATTCAGCGTCGCAATTTGTTCTTCGGGGGACGCTTGCGCCATGCCTGCCGCTTCTAATATGGCTTTGTACCCGCCCTGATCTAAATTGGTATCCAGCAGGTGGGTCATGGCAAAAAGGGTTTCGGCTTTTTGATCATAAAAGATATTTTGATTTACATGGAAAGTAATATACCAAATGGCAATAAAAGGCGTAATTAAACAAAGGGCAAGGATGATCATTGTCCTACCATAGTTTGAAAAAAACTTCACGCTTTTAATGGATAACCCCTCCTTGCGGATGCGGCTCCGGCGGGGAATATTACCTCTTCTTTATACGTGCCGGATTTGACGTTGTTCAAGCGCCGTCATATATCGCTTTGTTTTATTTTACGCTTCATGCGCATAAATGTCTATACTTTTCCCCCATCTTTATCGTTTTAAGGATTAATTACATGTTACACGCTCGTTTTTCCCCAAATGGGGATTGAATTAATCTTTCTTTCAGCCTCTCTTTCCGGTACCGGTCAATAGTGTGCTCGTTCGACGCACGGCCTCCGCAACCTTGCCGATGGGTGAGGCTTCCGTTATAATGACATCGTTCCGTTGAAGTATCCGAAAAAGGAGAAACATTCAAAGCATGAAAAAAACGATCGCGCTTCTGCTGGTATTAATATGCTTTCCGTGGCTGCGTGTCGCCGCGGAAAGCGTGCAATATGAGGCGCGGCTCTTACTCTATCCGGAAAATTTTTCCAAAGATCAACAAAGTACCGTGTCGGCCTTGGCGGAAGGATTGGCCTCCATGGCGTTAAGCGGTATATACATGGCCGAGGAAGGCAAGTTTGCCTCAGAAGGCGTCCTCATGATATTGGATCGTTATCCCATCACGTTTTCGATTAAGAGTAACGGAACTTGGTGTAATCTGTCTTCTAACCTGTTTGGTAATGAGCAGTTGGTGCTTCATATGGATGGGTACCACGAGTTTATGTTCAAGCCCTATAACTTTATGGGGCTCAAAACGCAATACCCCGCTCTATTGACAAGCCGGTACGCTAATGAACGTGTCTTAGTACCGTTGCGGGATGTGTTGGCATCGTATTTTACGGGGGAAGGCGATCGGAATTATACGCCAAAGCAAGTCATCGCTTGCGCGGAAGCACTAAAAAGCGCCGCGTTCACCGATGGCGGTTTTTACTATTTCGTGCGTTCATTGCTGCTGGATGTCGGTCTGGACAGCACCGTTGTGGAGTTATTCGCGCTGCTTCCGGAATGGGCCGAGCAGATGTGCGGCACGGAAGGGCTGCACGCTGCCGTACAGGGGGGTCAAACGGTATGGACGCTGGGCGATATGGTAATCTATACAGAAACAGTCAGCGATGATGCCGCCTCGTACGTGGTTTCATTCATCACGCCGGATGATACGCTGTTTACCTTATCCCACAGGCGTACGGATGCGGAGCGGGCACTCATGCTGCGTGCTGAAAACAGCGAGGAAGGTTTGTTGTTGGATTTTTCCGTTATGGCTTTAGGTCTGCCAGAACCGGAGGCACTATCCGGATCCTGTAAGCTGCATATGGATATTCAAGGTTGCCGCCTGCCGGCGCCCATACATGAAAAAGCGCGTATCGAATGGGAACGTTCAGAACAAGATGCGGTAAAGGCCGATTGCTTGTGGCTAAACGCGGCGGGAGATATCAAGGCGCGTTTGGCGGTACGGCAGATACCTATCCCTATTGATAGGGACAAGCTGTCTTTTAGTTCCCGCGATTTACGGAAGGGTACAGCGGTCTTTACTTTGGTGGAAGACAGCATGAAGGAACTGGTCACTAAAATAAGCCGTCCAATGCTTCAAACATTATTACCCGTTTATTTATCATTACCGCTTCCGTTTTTGAACCTTGTCATGCGTTGGGTTGTCGATAACGGCATGGCGGGGATGCTTTTAAATTAACGCCGCTATACAGCATTCGTTTTATAAAGAAGGGGGATTGGCTGTGGACCGCATTAAAACGACTCCGACGCCCTTGGCCGGGTTGGTCATTGTGGAAACGGCGGTCTACCGGGATGCAAGAGGTTATTTTACGGAAACATACAATTTGAAAGATTTTTCCGACGCGGGCTTACCCATGGTTTTTGTGCAAGATAACCAATCCTATTCCGTTCGCGGCGTCCTGCGCGGGCTGCATTTTCAAAAAAACCATTCTCAGGGTAAACTGGTACGTGTATTGCGCGGGGAGGTGTTCGATGTGGGCGTGGATCTGCGTCCCGAATCGCCAACCTATAAACAATGGTTTAGCGTAACACTCACCGGGGACAATAAAAAACAGCTATACTTACCGGAAGGCTTCGCGCATGGTTTTGTCGCACTGTCGGAAACGGCGGAGCTGTCTTACAAATGTACCGCTTTTTACAATCCGGCCGAGGAGGCGGGCATCCGTTGGGATGATCCGGATATCGGTATCAACTGGCCTATCCACGCGGATGCCGTCATTCTTTCCGATAAAGACGCTCTATTGCCGTTCCTGCGGGATACGGAATGCGTCACAGGTATCAAAGTATAAGGGGGTCATGCGGTTTTGGACGCTTTAGAACAAATAAAACCGGCGTTGTATGTATCGGGCGTAAGTTGTCAATTTGGAAAAACCAAAGCGCTGGATAACCTAAGCGCAACGGTGCAAGCCGGTCAAATTGTGGGGTTACTTGGCAGAAACGGCGCGGGGAAAAGCACCTTGCTGCGCATTATCAGCGCGCAGCTGAAGCCGGACGCGGGTAAAACTTTTATCTTCGGTAAAAAAACCGGCGCCGCGGACGCATTGGGTAAGCTTTGTCTGATAGGGGATTCGGCTGATTTTGGCGGGCTGTCTAACATGAAAGCGCTCTTTTATGTATGTGAAGGCCTGTATCCTGCCTGGGATAACGCGTATGCCCAAATGTTGATGCGCCGTTTTGACCTGCCCGAAAAGAAGAAGCTGAAAGGGTTCAGCCGCGGCATGAAGACAGCGGCTTTACTCATCACGGGGCTGGCTTCAGGCGCACCGTTAACGGTGTTTGACGAACCCAGCCTGGGGCTGGATGCGGTGATGCGGGAACGGTTTTATGACACATTACTGGAAGACAAGCAGAAGAACCCAGGCCGGACGTTTATTTTAAGCACGCATCTTATCGATGAGGTGGCGCGTACATTGGATTACGCCATATTAATTGACGCGGGATCGCTGCTGTATGAAGGGCCTGTCTCAGATTTGACGGCCTTGTATTTAAGCATCTCAGGTGCGGATGAGGCTGTCAAGCACGCGGCGAACGGTCATACCATTATGAAAGAAGAGAAAACAGCCGGTTCCGTGATACTTCACTTAAAGCTAAAGCATGCCGAGGATGCCGGGCACATCATGGCCGATAACGATATCCGCTGCGCGTCAATGAGCCTGCAGCGCTTGTTTGTGTTGTTGGTTGAAGAAAAGGAGGCGGCACGCTGTGCAGGGAACGCTTAACAAGGTTATGGGTATGTCAGGCAATTGGCTTGCTTTAAGCCGCGTGAAGGGTATTGCGCGATATCGTTTGCGTACCTTAAGCGTGATTGTGATTTGGATTTTAGCGGTCATGGCGGGCTCCGGCATGTTAGCCTTGTTCCTGCCCGCCCTATTTGCCCTTGACACGCCTAACTTTAACGGTGTCAGCGCGAACATGGCGGTTGCTGTTATCACGGCATTCGTTTGCGGTTGTATCACGGCACATCGACATACGCGGTTTTGCCTGCGTCCGGGAACACCGCGCTTACCCGTATGGTTATGTAACTTGCTAACCTTGGCATTGGCGATGGCGGTGATACTGGTAGGCTCAATGCTCATCAGCGCTTCATTGGGTTTGTTAACCTATCAGTTCAGCTTGGGATCGGCATCCTTTACGCTGTCGGGATATACTTCTATAGGTTTTTTGGAGGGATCGGAGTTCCTGTCTGTCAGCCTTAACGATGCGTTAAAAGGATTGCCCAGGCAGATTGGTTACCTTACGGAATGGTCATGCCTTTGCTATTTTATCGGTTGTTGCCTGCGCAGAAAAAAGTGGCTGACGCTGACAATCATCATCGGCGTACCATTGGCGTATGTCTTATTAATGGTCATTCCCGTTTTGCGCAGAACCATTGAAACGGCTATGGACGGCCAGCCGAGCGAATTAATTATCATGGGCATGCAATGGATGCGATGGTTGATGGATATTCTGCGTTTTATTAGAAATGAATGGCCTTCCGTCTTGTTTGGCACCGCTGTCATTTCGCTGCCCTTAGGGTATTGGTGTATGCGCGGCACGAAGTTTCCGTAAAGAAAAAGCGCGGTGTACGACGCGCCTTAAAAGTTGATAAAAACTAAAGGTTATCCCTTGACGCTGCCCATAACCAATCCGGTGGTGAAGTATTTTTGCAGGAACGGATAAACCATTAACGTAGGAATCAACGCCAGAAACAATTGCGCCGCGCGTCCCGTTCGCTCGTTCATGCGCGATAACAGCTCGTAATAGTTAGAACCCGATGCGCGCATCATGTCGCTAAAGCTTGTCAGCAGCGTTTGCAGGTATGTTTGCAGCGGATAATTCTTTGGGTTTTGCATAAACAACGAGCCGGTGAACCAGTCATTCCAGTGAAACACGAATGAGAACAAGCCTACTGTAGCCAAGGCGGGTTTCAGCACCGGCAGAATCACGCTGAATAGGATGCGGAATTGACCCGCGCCGTCGGTCATGGCGGCTTCTTCAATTTCACCGGGCAGCCCGCGTATAAAGTTCATTAAAATAACCATACTGTATACCTGTACAGACAACGGCAGTACCAACGACCATATGCTGTTTAGCAACCCCATTCGGTATACCAGAATATAGTATGGAACCAAGCCGCCGCCAAACAGCATGGTAATGACATAGAAAACCATGTAGAAGTTGCGCGCGCGAAATTGCTGCTTGGTTTTAGACAACGGGTATGCGGTGGTAGTCATCATAAACAAGTTGAGGCTCACACCCAGAATACAACGTCGGATGGACACCATCAGCGCTTGAACAAACTTTCCGCTTTGCATGGCAAACTCATAGGCTTTCACGGTAAACCCCTTCGGCCAAAAGAATACCTTACCGGCGGTTACCTGCGCGGGCGCGCTGAACGAAACGGCTAGCGTATTGATAAGCGGCAGAAAGCATGTTAAGCACACAAGGGTGATAAATATGTAATTAAACACCCTGAAAATTTTCTGTCCCTTTGTCATCATCCTCATGGTAAACGCCTCCCTAGAACACGCGGTAATTGGCTACTTTATAGGCAATGTACAGTGACGCGGAAATCAAGGTACATGAAATGACACTCTTGAATAAACCCACCGCCGTACCGATGGCAAACTTTCCGTTTTGAAGGCCTAACCTGTAAACAAACGTGTCGATGATATCGCCCGTGGTGTATACGGCGGGTGAATACAGGTTATATATTTGGTCGAATCCCACATTGAGCACATTACCCAGTGCCAGTACCGTCATCAGGATAATGATGGGGATTATCATCGGCAGGGTAACATGCAAGGTTTGCTTCCACCGGCCAGCGCCGTCAATGACAGCGGATTCATACAATTCCGGATCGATGGATGTGATAGCCGCCAGGTATACAACCGTTCCGAAGCCAAATGTCTTCCAAACATCTGTGATAATCATCGTCCAGGGGAAGACACTCCGGTTGGATAAAAACTGGACGGGTGCCATACCGAACGATTTAAGCAGCGTGTTGAGCATACCATCGGAAGCCAACAGGTTAATGAGTATGCCTGCCATAATGACCCAAGATATAAAGTTTGGTATATAGACTATGGTTTGGAATATCCTTTTAGCTCCCGTCCAGCGCAGTTCGTTGAGCAGCAGCGCGAACACTACGGATGAGAGTATTTGCAATGCGGTTTTTCCAATGGATATATAGAAAGTGTTGCGGATGGCATTGATGAACTGGGGGGTGGAAAAAACCAGCTTAAAATTATCTAAACCAGCCCAAGGCGAACCCCAAAAACCAAGGCCGGGGTTGTAATTTTGAAAGGCCATGATGATACCGTAGATGGGCAAATACGAAAAAATGAATGTCAGCACCACACCGGGAAGGAGCAGTAAGTGAAAAGGCATATCCCTTCTGAGCCGTTTGACCATGTTTACCCCTCCCAACCAAACAGGACCCAGCGGCGGCATAAAACCGCCGCTGAATCCTGCGAGTCGTTTTGAACGTTTAGCTTATTTGCCGTATTGCGCGTTAATCGCATCTTCCATGATTTGACCGCCCTGCGCATACCAATCCGCCAGCACCTGATCATAGTAGTCCAGCGACTGTACGCCCATGATAATATCCATGACGCCGTTTAGCAGCAGGTCAATGGTATTTATCGTCTGGTCAAACTCTTCCGGTGCCGGGCCCCAAGCGTCTGTTGTTACCAGGAAGCCATTGTCAATGAGGAACTTGCTGCGGTCATACGCGCATCCATCAAAGCCCTGCTGACAATACGCGCCCAAGCCGCCCGTGTTGCCTTCCGTAAGCCATGCGACGGAGTCGCTGTACTTCTTCTTCATACCGGCTGTGAACAGCTCGGAGGTGTCGCCGGACTTCAGCGCATGAAGCACATGCTCAAACTGAAGCATATCAGCCATCGGGTCGATGATGGCGAAAGCGCCGGGAGCATGTTCGCGCTGCCCGTCGGTAAAGCCCTTGAACTCTTCATCGGTCATGACGGCGTCAGGATCGAACATAATATAGTCGGTAAAGCTTAAAAGCTTCATAACCGCGGCCGGGTTCGGGCAATCTTTGCTCACCACGATGATGTTGTTGTTCGGGAAGCCAATCTGGCCAAGCACCTGTGATCCGTCAATGGTCGGGAAGGGAAGCGGAATCATATAGGCGTCGTTGCTGCCTTGCGTGGCGACCAAATCGGGGCCTACATGCCAGCCTTGCCATTGCCAATGCGGGTTAAAGCCGGCTTTGCCGATAACCAAATCCTGTACCATGGCGTCCGTGTTCATGTTGGCGAAGTCGGGGCTTAAAATGCCTTCGGCATACCAACGGCTCCAGTATTCCAATGCCGTTTTAAACTCCGCATGCGCGTGGCCGGGTTTGATGACGCCGGATTCATCCTTATACCAGAAGTACTGGGCATTGGAGTTGGCCGGGTCGCCCAAATACACGTTGAACATGGGGCCTGTCATAAACAGATGCGTCAGCTTGTTCTCAATGGCCATGCCGTATCCGCCGTACTCGGCGATGAACTGTTTGGCCAGATTCTCAAACTCTTCAATGGTCTTCAGTTCCGGAGAACCGACAGCCTCATACCAATCCTTACGGACCCACAGATCCTTGGGTTGGTCGATGATGCCGTAATAGTCTTCCGGAATACCGT
>WRFT01000067.1 GCA_009776385.1 Clostridia bacterium | reverse complement strand
CAGCATTTCGTCCGGATCGGAAGTGCCGGTCTGCAGCTCGTATACGTAATCACGCCATACGGCGGCCATGGCCAAGCACTGCGACTCTACGGGCATAATGTCAAAAGTGAAGCCCAGCGCGGCAGAGGTGAGCGCGTCCTTGTATCCGGCCCATACCTTCGCCCACATACCGGGATCCGCCGGTACCGATTCAAAGGATGACGCCTCAATGGGGCCTACCACGTAGGAGCCCTGAGTGTATGCGTTTAGCATCATATTTGCGTTACCCAAATCGGTCTTGCGGACGATGCCCGGCTCTACGACCGTATAGTGCTTATCCTCAATACCATAACGGGCCAGGGTGCGGTACGCGTCATTGGTGTTCATCAAGTTAATCAGCTCCATGGCTTCCTTGGCGTGGGCCGTGGTGGCGCTGAGCGCCGTCATCGATCCGCGCAGGGAGCTGGTTGACAGGAAGGGACCCTCAAAACGGGAAATATAGGAAGCCTTCTGGCGCGCGTTGGACCAAATCGTTTCCGCGCCGAACCAGCCCTGGCCGGACTGTACAACACCGGCGTTCGAGCGTAATAGGGATTCGAGAACCGCGGCGTCCGGGTTAATATAGCCCATTTCATACCACTTATGCAGCAGTTGCAGGCGCTCTACGAACGCGGGAATCTCCAGCGCGCTCATCACGGTCGTCTCCTCATCCGTGCCTTGGGCATTCCAATCCAAACCAATCAGGTATTCCTGAGAGATCCAGTCGCCCATGCCGTTCATCCAGGAGGTCATGCCGCCGCGGGCAGCCTTAAAGGGATAGTCGTCCGGATAATCGGCTTTGAACATTTCAAAGTAGGGTTCAATGCCCGCAAAGGTGATGAACTGATCCACTTCCAGCTCTTTCTCGCCCAGGAAGTAATCCGCGTCCAGAATCCAGAAGATTTCCATCGCGTAGTCCTTCATGTGCGGGATGGCGTACAGCCTGTCGTTAATGTACGCGCCTGCCCAAATGTTGTCCAGCATCGTGCCGACCATCTCGCCGGCTTCTTCGTTAACCAGTTCCGTGATATCCAGGAACATGCCCGTCAGCGCGTTCGTGGCAAAGTCGTTGTACCAGTCGCAAGTGAAGGTGATATCAAAGTACTCACCCGCCTGCATGGCCGTGGATACCTGGTTGGCATCCAGCCACCGGAATTCGCATACCACACCGATTTCCTGCGCGCTGATTTCGTTGAGCTTCTCTTCGACTTCAGCCCAGTCCAGGGGAGCTTCAGCCGAGCAGAACAGCCACCACACCAGCTTGACCGGCGCTTCCGCCGCGGCAAAGGACACGGCGGACAGCAGCATCGCTACGGCTACCAACAGGGTTAACAGTTTCTTCATGGGTAATCCTCCTTAGTAAAATGAATATACAATCGGCAAATAGCCGAGTGTTGCGGTGTGCGCTACCCCTTCACCGACCCGATGGTCAGGCCGCTGATGAAATATTTTTGAAAGAAGGGGTAGGAAAGGGCAATCGGCATCACGATAATCACCACGATGGCCATCCGCATGGTCTCGCTGGGCAGCACCGTGGCATCCGCGCTCATGACATGGGCGTTGTTGGTCAAATAGGCGATGTTGCGTTCAATATTCACCAAAACATATTGTAAAGGGTACAGGTCTCGGCTGCTGGTGGATATGTAAAGCATGGCTTGGTACCAATCATTCCAGTAGGCAAAGGTAAGAAACAAGCCGATGGTGGCGATGGCGGGCAGGGAGATAGGCAGTACAAGCTGCGCGAAAATGCGCAGCTGCGACGCGCCGTCCACCCGGCCCGATTCGATAATTTCATCCGGTACCGTGGTAGTAAAGAATGTGCGTAAAATGATAATGTAAAAGCTGGAACATGCCAGCGGCAGTATCAGCGCCAAATAGGTGTCCTTCAAGCCCAACAGCTGCGTGTTGACCACATATGTGGATAACAGGCCGCCGTTAAACAGCATGGGAATGAAGATAAACCAAATATAAAACCGGCGCATAAAGAAGTTCTTGCGGGACAGCACATAGCCCAAGGTGGTCGTCAGCACCAAGCCCAGCATCGTGCCCGCTATTGTAATTCCAATGGAGTTAAATACCGATCTAAAAATGGTGCTGCGCATTTTCCAAAGGTATCCGTATGCGTCCAAACCCCACTGCGCCGGGATAAAGCTATAACCCTTCGTACTGATGGACGCCTCTGAAGACAATGAAATAATAATAACAAAAACAACCGGCACCACGCATAAAGTAGCCAGCACGATGAAGATCAGCGAAAAAATACCGTTGGAAACGGGTGATACGCGGTTAAAGCGCATCATCCCGTCGCTGGCGGTAAACGCGTTTTTCTTCTCCTCACGCGGGTTAGGCAGTGCGTTGTTCAATGTCGTGCCCCTTTCGTTTTTGGCATCCGTCAGAACATCGAGTTTTCCGGGTCAAACCGTCTGATGGCGCTGTTGGCAATAATCAGCATGATACAGCCCAGCGCGGATTGCAGAAAGCCGGAGGCCGAGGTATAGCCGTACACGGGTCTGCTGGTGTTAAACATAGAGTTATACACATACACATCTATCGTGGTATAAATCGATGTAAGCGAGTTTGAATTGCGCGTCGTCCGGTAAAACAGCCCAAAGTCCGAGCTGAATATCCGGCCGACAGCCATAATGAACATGATGCTCATGATGGGCCGAAGCAGCGGGAGGGTAATGTGTTTTACTTGCTGCCACTTTGACGCCCCGTCAATCACCGAAGCCTCGTAGAGCGTTCCGTCTATGCCGCTGATGGCGGCCATGTAGACCACCATTCCATAGCCCATCGTTTTCCATAGCTGCAAAAAGACTAAGAAATAGGGCCAATACCCGATAGCTTCACCTTGATACCACTTGACGGGACTGTTGCCAAAGGAAAGCAGCAGGTTGTTGACCAGGCCCTCTTTTGTCGCCAAAAACGCGTAAACAAAATAGCCCACCACGACCCAGCTAAGAAAATAGGGCAGAAAAATAGCCGTCTGACAAACTTTTGCCATTCGCCTGGAGTAAAGCTGCGATATCATAATGGCCAATGTGACCGGTATGGCGACGCCCAGCACGATGAAAACAAGGTTATAACCCACGGTGTTTCGGAACATTTGCAGGGTTTTTTGCGCGTTGTTGCTAAAAAGGAACCTAAAATTATCCAGACCCACCCAGGGGCTGTTATTCAGAAGGCTCCATATAAACCCCTTGCCTGCCGCAACCCGGTAGTTCTTAAACGCGATGATGATACCGAAGATGGGAAGGTAACAGAAAAGCAGATACCATATCGTGGTAGGCGCCGCTAAAAGCAAAAGCTGTAACTGGTCTATCCATGCGCCTTTTTGCTTTCTTTTCTTCTTTTTAACGGCGACCGATCCGTTTTTGATGAAGCCCTTCCGTACTTCCACAGTTATCCCTCAGTTTTTACTTTTCTTCTTTTTGTGAAAACAAACTCACTGTCCCATATGTTATGAACAGCCTTTTACCTCAAACCATCTCTTTTTGGGGTGAACGGCATCAATGCGGCGGCCAATGCCGTCCGGCAACAGAGAATGGGACCTTTATCTAAAATACCTATTGAAAACTCCTGCTGTTTTCCCGGCACTATCGGGCAAACCGGTAATAATTGGCTTCATACTCTGTCAAGCAGCGCGTGACCCGTATAAAATGTATCAATTTTAGAACAGGATGTCAAGTGCTAAACCCAGTAGAAAGATGGGCTTGGTAATTTTAATGTGACAGTTTAAAACTAAATTTAGCTCCTTTATTCAACATTGCAATCATATCATCTGCACTCATTGAATCATCTAAGAAAGACCACATCAGAGGAAAGTATGATTCGCCCGGTGCACCTTGTGTTATAAAATTATGAATTCCAACACCGTAAAAGCTCATGATGGAAGCGTTTTTTCTATAAAAAGCAAAATCTATGGTGGTAATGTCTCGCTCTTGGTTTTTTAAATAGTCAAGTTTTAGTCCAATCTTATTCAACCGTTTATCTTGATCCAACATTACCCTTGCCATATTCCCAACAATACAGTGCCGTAATATCTCCTCGTATAATGAAAAAGAGGTTGCCCGTATTATCGTGCCAAATTGCTGAAATATCAGGCGACTCAGCGCAAGGGAGTCCATTAAACCAAAGCCCTGCCTGACCAAAATCACCAAGTAACGGGATTGGTATCGGAATGGAAATTTTTGTTGCAAATGCAGATGCATTGAATAAAAGTATTAGAAGTGCAGAAATAAACAAACTATATTTCATTAATTTCTTCATCAAAAAAATGGTTTGTTGATGCATCATCCATCTCAATCTTTCTACTGAGTCAACAAGATACAAAATATATGGAGTACGTAGATAAATTGTTCTACATAAATCGTACTTTCCCTTTTAACGATCGCCCAATTAAACAGGGATGGGGTGCATTTCCCGGGGCAGCAAAAGCCGAGACGATGCAAACAGCCTGGTTGATTATAAATATAAGTCAAATAGAAACGATATACAGGTTAGCCCATGCCCTCAGAAAGCCTTTGAATATAACATTTTTCCGATATATGAAACAGATTACGAGCTTTGTATCAATCTCGGTAAGTTCGTTAATCGGCATGATGAGGCGGGCATCATGCCCTCTGTTTATCAGTCAACCTCTTGTCCTGTTACCAAAACATATGCTTTTTGGGAAAATGCGAAGAATGGCGGTCCAAATCTCACAGGGTTCAGTGATGGAATGATATACTTTGCTACTATCAAACCCGAATTTTTTAAGTAATGGCGCCATTCGATTAAACGGAACAAGTAATATCACAGAAGAAGTCATTTACGCATGATGGCTTCTTCTTTTATGTATACGTTTAATAATGTGCATTAAAAAAATACAACGAGCATTCGTTTAATTCACGGATCAATGGGTCTATATCTTCTTCCATCAATGTGAGCAATATACTGGTTGCATCGTTAAAAACATCACCCCAATTATCCCCATTATCAATCCTATCTTCAATATAAGGAAACAGGTCATATGCGTCTAAAAAAATCGCATGATATTTATCGCCATCAATATTCATTGAACGAAATTTCCCTATCGAATCAATATGGAGTGAAATGCCGGGTACCAGATCGCAATAAAGTAGTTGAGTTTCCTTTTGGATGCCTAAAATATCCATCTCACTAAAATCAACTGTCAGCATTGCGTATAGATCCTCCTGCATCTCAGTTTGATGATCCAGTATATATTCAATATACTCCATCGCCAGTTCCGGATTTCTAGTGTTGCTTGCTATACAAACGACCTCGACTTCTGCCCCAACCCTAGCCGGATCCCCTTCTAAAAATCCGACGGGGGTGAGAAGTGTACCTTCAAAAGAGAATGGTTTTTTATCATCAATACTCTGTTGGGCTATGATTGCTTCCTTGCTATCAATATCTTGTAGTGTTAACATTTTTGGATAAAGATCATCATCACAAAGCAATAACGGAAATTGCATATAGTTTGAATACGGCAGTTCTGGAAGCGCTAGTATCTGGGTAATGACATCTCTAAAACCGGGCGTATCAAAATCGAGCGGAATACCATTTACACCGTATTGGGCAACGTACATACGAAGAACATCCATCAGCATTTCTATTCTAATATCATCCCACCCACCACTACCGTATAGGATGGTTTCAGGAGGTAAAAAAACGTCTTGATTCCACCGGTTTATTAAACGCACCATTTCTTCAGCCGATCTTGGGACTTCGGGCAGTTCCAAGGCATCCCATGATTCTTTATCATAATCCCAAACTCCGATACCAAAGGAGTAAGGTACAGCCATAGGATTGCCGTTTGAAGACAGCACATCCCGTACTTGCGGGAAATAAGAGGCAAATGCATCCGATATTATTTCGGATGCGGATAAGTCTTGTACATACCCTTCTCGTATCAGTCGTGGTAGGCCTTCGGTTACACTAAGGATGTAAATATCAATGGCTACCTCAGGGTCATCGCAAAAAAATTCTTCTATAGGGTTATCTTGTGGTAC
The DNA here is from genome assembly GCA_009776385.1 of Clostridia bacterium. GTDB lineage: Bacteria > Bacillota > Clostridia > Christensenellales > Aristaeellaceae > WRFT01. The sequence continues at coordinate 2,674 of WRFT01000067.1, read as the reverse complement.
ATATTCTATAAATTCATCGTATTGAACATATTCAAAACGAACATCAGGATGTTGTTGTAAAAAAAGATTATTGAGATATACAAGACTTCGGGGATGCCCAAAGCGAAGTATCCTATTACCGGATTCTTCCGTTTGGGTTTCTGTTTTTACCTGTTCAAGCGAAGGGTCAATTGCATTCGCAGCAGCAGAAGTACATACCATTAAAAACATGAGCAGAAAAAATATGATTTTCGGTATAATACGATTTGCCACCTTATCTGCCCCTTTATGCTATATACTGCTAACTGTTTTATACGCAACTATAACATGTACATCGCGAACGGTATAGGGAGTATTCTATACGTATAAATAGTGTATGCGATTCCTTTTTTCAGGGAAGGTATACCGCGGTCAAACATACTACAAATACTTCCGCAGCGTTTCCATCACCCTTTGTATATCCAAAGGTTTCCCCAGATGATCGTTCATACCCGCGTCCAGGCAATGCTCAATATCGCTTTTAAACACATTGGCGGTCATCGCAACGATAGGCACCGCGTTGTCTTTCATCTGAGGCAGCGCGCGGATCGCACGCGTGGCCTCAAGGCCGTCCATCATCGGCATTTGTAAATCCATAAAAATAATATCATACTTAACCGGATTGGCTTTAACCATTTCAAGCGCTTCGCGGCCATTGGCGGCGCAGTCAACCTCAATGCTTGTTTCCTCCAGCACCGCCAGCAGAATTTCGCGGTTGATGTCAATATCCTCCGCCAGCAGCATCTTTTTGCCCATAAACAGATTTTCGGTATTCAACGCTTGTTCTTCCTGCGCGTAGGCCGTGTCGAAGTTGTCGTTTAGTAAATCGGTGATTCCGCGGCCGCCATCCGATGATGCCTGCGCGGGGATACTCATACGGTTGGCGCTCGTTGCGCCGGCAGAATCTGTAGGATGCTTAGCCGTATGCAACTTAACGGTGAACATAAACGAGGCGCCCTCACCGAGTTCCGATTCCACCCGTATGGTGCCCTGCATCAGTTCGACGATACGCTTGGATATCACCAATCCCAGGCCGGTTCCGCCGTATACACGGCTCGTACCGCTCTCGGCTTGTTCGAAAGCCTCAAAAATCTTCTCTTGTTTATCTACCGGTATGCCGATACCGTTATCCTTTACCTCCACGCCTATGTCGTAAGTGTCATCGGCAAAGCCGACTATAAACACTCTAAGGGAGATACTGCCGCCGGCGTGGGTAAACTTGACCGCATTTGACAGAAGATTCGTGATAACCTGCGCCAGGCGTTGATCGTCGCCTATCATAAACCGCGGCAGTTCCGGATCGATGTTCACAGAAAACGCCTGATGTTTTTCGTCCAGCTTAAAACGTATCACCGTGACTACTTTTTGCAGCATCAGCCGGAAGTCAAAAGTGACCCGGTTCAGATCCAGCTTGTTCGCTTCAATTTTGGACATATCCAGAACATCATTGATGACGCCCAGAAGATGGGAAGAAGCCTCGGCAATTTTATTAAGCGCGCGGTTTTTTTGGTCCGCCGACTCCGCTTTCTTACCAATAGCGGTCATACCGATGATCGCGTTCATCGGTGTGCGCATTTCATGACTCATATTGGATAAAAAGTCACTCTTGGCCCTGCTGGCTTCTACCACCTGTTCCAGGGAGGTTTGCAAATTGCGGGCCATATCCTGCCGCAGCAGAGCGTTGGCAACCAGTTTGCTGACGGATCGTAAAACCATTTCGTCATTATCGGAATAACGCCGCGGTTGATTTGGGCTGTTAAAGCCGATAAAACCCCAAAACAAGTCGTTATAAAGGATGGGCGCAATAAGGAACGCGTGAAAACCCGTAACGGACGGGCCATAGCCGTTTTTAACGGCGCTTTCGCTCATGCTGCCGCTGACACATTCCCCAGCGGACAAAGCCTCCCGCCACGCTTGAAAGCCGTTTTGGTAGACGATGCGCCGCTGCGTGCCGTCTGCGGGCTTATTTTCTGCCGCGTCGTACCATTCATACATCAGGCGCGCTTCCCGCGCATCACCGTCTGCGGTGTTCTGCCATATAAACATATGGCCGACGTTTATTTTTCGCGCCACAACGCCCATCGCGTTTGTTAACTGGCTTTCAAATTCATCAATGCTGGACTTGAGCAGAATAGTGGCGGCGTCATTGACCGCGTTGAGCAACCCGTTTCGGTATTCAATTTCGTTAATGAGTTCAGCGCCCTTGATGGCGGTAGATATATTCACACGCAGTGATTCATAGGTATCACCGGGAATAGACCGGTTGAACGGCATCAGCATGATGCCGAACTCCTCATCTTTAAAAAACAGCGGAATAAGCAGGACATCGCGTCTCTTGGCTTCAAAGTCAAAAAGGTCTGACGATGTATAATCAAACAACCGGATCGGGCTGTCGTTTTTAGCGGATAGGTTGATTGGCTTATTGCCGATGAATCCGATAAGCCTGTTGATGTCTCTGTTGCCTTCAGGATCGTTGCTTTGAATGGAATGCGGATACAAGCCGACCACGGCGGCGTGAATATCCGTATCCGGAAGCCATCGCATCAGCTCCGCCGCCAGAACGTCGATGTCGAAGATAAGAACAAGGTTACTGGAGATTCTCCTGAGTATCTGACGGGAATCATGCAAGGCAAATTCCCTGTTCTTGCCTTTTTTT
>WRFT01000066.1 GCA_009776385.1 Clostridia bacterium | reverse complement strand
GCCGTTTTCGTTTGCCCACTTCTTATATGTTCCCGCTACGGGCTGCTGGAAACGCGTCGGGTTGGTGGAGTTGCCCGTAATGGACACATCCACTTTCTCGTGGCGCATGATTGCCACGCCCTCGCTGACATCATCGGCGCCATAACAGCGTACCTTGGCTTTGTCTCCGTTGGAATATGCGATTTCCTTAACAATATGAAGCTCACCCGTGGGATAGTCAAAACGCGTCTGTACATAGGTGAACCCATTAATACGGGCAATCACGTATGCGGCGTCCTTACCCAGTCCGTTGAGTATCACGCGCAGCGGTTCCGTTCGTACCTTGTTGGCTGTCCGCGTGATGCCGATGGCGCCCTCGGCGGCAGCAAAACTCTCATGGCCCGCTAAAAAGGCGAAGCACTTGGTATCCTCCCGAAGGAGCATTGCCGCCAAAGCGCCGTGCCCGTGGCCGACATCCCGTTGGTCCGCAACCGAACCCGGTATGCAAAACGCCTGCAGGCCGTCACCGATAGCCTCGGCGGCGTCCGCCGCGTTCTTTATCCCCTTTTTAACCGCGATACCGCTGCCTAAAATATAGGCCCATACGGCATTTTCAAAGGCGATGGGTTGTATACCGTGAACGATGGCCGCCACATCAATGCCCATACCCAGCAATGTATCCCGGATGCTGTCAAGCGATTCAAAGCCATAATCGTTCAGCACTTTTTCTATCTTAGCGATGCGTCTGTCATATCCTTCAAACTGTGCCATGTTTCTCACCTCTCTTCACTTGTCATTGATGCCTGGGGTCGATATACCGGTCCGCTTCCGTGAACCGGCCGTATGTTCCGGTGTTCTTCTCCAGCGCTTCCTTGGGATCCATGCCCTTTTTAATCGCTTCCATCATCTTGCCTAAGTGGACAAACTGATAACCGATGACCTCGCTTTCCTTGTCCAGCGCGAGTTTGGTAACATATCCCTCCGCCATTTCCAAGTAGCGCACGCCCTTGGCGAGCGTTCCGTACATGGTGCCGATTTGACTGCGTAAGCCCTTGCCGAGGTCTTCCATGGCGGCGCCCACCGGCAAGCCGTCCTCAGAGTAAGCCGATTGCGTTCGGCCATAGGCGATTTGTAAAAAAAGCTCGCGCATTGCCGTGTTAATGGCGTCGCATACCAAGTCGGTGTTAAGCGCCTCCAATATTGTTTTGCCCGATAGAAACTCGGCTGCCATCGCCGCTGAATGCGTCATGCCCGAGCAGCCTATGGTTTCCACCAACGCTTCTTGAATGACCCCGTCTTTTACGTTCAATGTTAGTTTACAAGCGCCCTGCTGCGGCGCGCACCAGCCTACGCCGTGCGTCAAGCCGGATATATCCTTAATTTCTTTCGCCTGTACCCAGCGGCCCTCTTCCGGTATAGGGGCGGGTCCGTGATTCGGGCCCTTCTTCACGCAGGTCATCTCTTCCACTTCACGTGAATACTGCATCTACCGACTCCTCCTGTCCGCCGCAAAATGCGGCGTCATCATTTCTCTTTTGGCAGTATACAATAAACGCGCCCCAATTTCAATGAAACGCGGAGCGCCGGTAACGGGCGCATTATACCGCGTCGACACGGTCGAAATACGCCAGCAGATTCAATCCCGCGATGGCTTCAACGTCCTTATCCCGATAGCCCCTGTTCCTTAACAGCTCCGGCAGTTTAGGGAAATCTGCGGGTGAAGCGAGTCCGTCCGGTGTGACTTCAATACCATCAAAGTCTGAGCCGAAACCCACATGCTTTGAACCGCCTAACTGGCAAATATGATCGATATGGTTCACGACATCTCCGATATCGGCGGCCCCGCCCGTTAAAAAGAGGGGGTAGAAATTCACGCCGATATAGCCGCCGTTTCGTATCATGATACGAATTTGCTCATCCGTCAGATTTCTAAAATGGGGGCATAGGGCGTCGCAGCAGCTATGGGATGCCAAAGGCGGCGCTTTTGTCTTTAAAAACAAATCTAAAAAGCCTTGCTCGTTTAAATGCGATACATCCACCGCCATGTGCAGGCGCTGCATGTGAAGGGCCACGGACAAGCCGTCCTCCGATAATCCCTCGCGGCTGCCGGATTTGGCCGGTTTGGCGAATTTGTTTTCATGGTTCCAAACAAGCGCGGCCATTCTGACGCCGCGTTCCGCGTATCGGTCCACGGCGTCAAGCCCGCTTTCAAACACTTCGCAGCCCTCTATAGACAGCATCAGCGCGGGTTTCCCTTCCATGGCTTCCCGGGGGTTCCGCACCTGCGGCAGTCCTTCCTGTAGCAGTGTTTCAAAGGCGTTCAGTTCGCGTTGAACAATCAACTCCGGCTCTCCCGCGTTTCCATCCGGCCCCGACCATAGCGCCAGCACCTGCAAGGATAGTCCTCCCGCTAAAAGGGATGCCGCGGTGATCAACGGGGAGCGGTTGCCTTTCACGCCCATTTCAAACAGTGTATCCGCGTGGGTATCGCACAGTATCATGATGACGCCTCCTTAACCATATCTACCGCCACTACTTCCGGGCGGTTAAAAAAACGCGGCCGTGTCACGCTTTGGTGCAGCCCGCGGCTGATGATCATGTGCATGCCGTTCACGCGGTATTCACCCGCGGCGTATCGCGGAAAGAAACCCTGCCCGCTTGCGTACAGCCCGCGCAGAGGAGGCGGTAGGCGAACCTGTCCGCCGTGGGTATGTCCGCAAAGCGCCAGATGATAACCCGCGCGCGCATATAACACCGCATATTCCGGCCTGTGCGTGATAAGAACGCGGGGGGATGGCCCATCCGCCGCGGACACTTCACGCAGCCGCTCTTCGTAATTGGCATCCGTGTCCTCCCATTCCCTGATGAAGGCGATAAACGGATCGTCCAGGCCGGACAGCGTTATCGTTTCATCCCGGACGCGCAGCGGAATGGATTGGTCACGAAGCGATACCACACTTTCCTTTTCCAAAGCGTGAGTGAACGCGTCGCAGTCAAATGTAAGCAGGTCATGGTTTCCGGCAACAAAAAAGACGGGTGCGATGGATGTAAGCCCGCGCGCCAACTCAATAACCGGTTGATAGGAATGCCCCGCTTCTGTCATATCGCCCGCTAACACCACCGCGTCAGGCTGCTGCGCCCGCGCCGCGTTAAGCAAGAAACGCTGCCCTTTACCCCAGCGTTTCCCGTGCAGATCCGCCAATAAAAGCAGCCGAACAGGACGCGTCCCCTTCATGTTGGGCAGGATGACGCGATATCGCGTTATCTTTAATCTCTGCAGCAAGCCGGCAGCCGCGAAGGCTAGCAACGCTCCGGCGGCCCATGCCGTCAAAGCCATTCGATATCCGAAGTGTCGCTTGCGGCTGTAAAATCGTAGAAGATCCGTGTTACTTCCGGTATCTCCCCGGCGATACGCGCTGATACAATCTCCGGCAGTTCATGCGGGATGCGCGCCGGCAAAGCGCCCGCGCGTTCGATGCGGTTTAACGCCCGCAGGCAAATAAAGTAAGTCTTGTCAACCGGTAATAACATGGCAAAATACTGCCAAAGCTTACTCTGCTGCCCAACTTTTTCAATTTCCGCCAGCCATACGGCATCCGCCGCGCGTAAAATGCGAAGGCGCTCCGGTGTGACTTCCCCGTAAATACGCAGCGCCAAACCGGTTTCCGGAAAAGACTGCTTTTCGCGCAGCGTCTCAGGAAGCGCCAACATCTCTCCCAGGCGGCGCACCTCGTCTTTAAACAATTGGGCGATTGGCGCGGCTCCAAACTCGCCGAAACGCGCGCGACCGTCCAGCAGATCATCGGCGTTGGTGGTCAAAATGACAACGTCCGCGCAATCCCTTTCGGCCAGCTCCGTGCGTATTTGCTGATACAACGCCTTGATGGCCTTCGCCTTGGCTTGCGTGTCAGTAAGGCCTTTAAGCGCTTGCATAAAGCGTTCTTGCGTTTCAATAACTTCTATGTTCATACCCATTTCGTCCGCGAAAAAACGCAGGGTTTCCTCACGCGCCCCGTCTCTTAACAGACCGGTATCGACAAAATAGTACCGCAGCTTGTCTTGAAGGGCCATTTGTCCTAATATGGCGCATACACCGCTGTCCACGCCGCCCGTCAGTTCACAGACGGCAACGCCTCCGTCCACCTTCCCGCGGATGAGGGACAGAGCGTTATCAATGACCGTATCGGAGTTCCATCGGCGTGAACAGCCGCAAACCTCCAGCGCGAAGCGTGCCAAAACGTGTGATATATCCGGATCGTTCGTTTCCACATGCAGCTGCAGCCCGTACAGGGGGATGCTCCCATGGTAATACCCAATGCAATGGCCGTCTGTTAACGCGGCAGGCTGTAAATCTTCCGTTAAATCCAGCGGATAGACACCATGAAGGTGAAGCATATCATTGCCGGAATAACCCTGTGTAATCGGACACGCGTCCGAGAAAGCCACCGGGTGAAAACCCGTGGGCAGAGGGTCTCCCGATGGCTCCCCGCCTAAGATACGCAATAAGGAAAGGGCCGCGCCACCTATCGCCAGAAGGGGACGCTCCCCTTCCAGCCATCTGGAGTCAAAAGGCTCTTGAAGGTTTCCCGTAACGCCTCCGGATATGATGATGCCGCGAGGCGCGTAACTTTCTATTTCTTCCTGGGACATATTTCCCGGCGCGAGCCGCGCCTCAATCTGCTCCGAGCGAAGTTTACGGATTATCGATTGGGTCTGCGCGTCATTCCGGTTTATTACCAGCACGGTATCGTTCATGGACAGCCTCCTCTCAGGCGGCGTCACCCAACGGTAACTATTCGCGCAGCATTGGGTGAATCCTTCTTTGAGGCTGCCCGCTATATGCCCCGCACGGATTCCCGTTCTATGATTCGGCACGGCAGCACGAGCGCCTGTTCCTCGACCGATTCTTTTTCGATGCGCCCAATTAACAGCTCGGCGGCATGCATGCCGATATCGCGGTTGGGTAATTCCACAGTTGTCAGAGGCGGGTTGATGAACTGGGCAAACTCACGGTTGTCAAAGCCTACCACGGAGATATCGGTGGGTATGGTTAACCCGTGATCTTTAATGGAACGGTAGCATCCCGTAGCCATGACGTCGTTCATCGCGAAGATAGCCGTCGGGCGGACGCTCATTTGCAGCAGCCTGTCGCATTGCTCCCTGCCGCTTTGGTATTCCCAGTTTCCCCATCGGATGTATTCACCGGGGATATCCAGTCCCGCGTCATGCATCGCGGCCATAAAGCCATCCAAACGCAGTTTGGCGTCCGTGGAAGCGGAATGACCCGCTACCAGCGCGATGCGTACGTGTTTTTCACGTATCAGCCGCATGGTAATCTCATAGGCGCTGCGTTCGTTTTCGTATGTAACGCTGGGTGTTTCCGCCTCATCCGTAGTGGCGTACGCGTACACCATGGGGATGTGAACCGGCCTGCGGACACCCTTGATATGCCTGTCATGCATCGCAACATAGATGATGCCGTCCACACGCGCGTTTTCCATCAGGATAATGGCCTGATTAATAGGGTCGATGTACTGCGCCAGTTGATCGTACCGGTTATACAGCTTATCCAGCAGGCGAAGGTTCATCAGCAGCACTTGATAGGGGCCCTGTTCCAGATGCTCGTTAATGCCGTCAACGATTTCCGGCACGGGCATACCGCGAATATCCTCCACCAGAACGCCGATGACCTGGGTGCGTTGCATTCTCAGCGATTTGGCGATGGTATTCGGCTGATAATGCGTTTTCTGCACGATTTTCAACACCCGTTCCTCTACCTCGGGTGAAACTTTCTTCGTTCCGTTTAAAACATATGAAACGGTAGCGACGGAAACGCCGGCCAGATTTGCGATATCTTTCATGGTTGACATTCCTGCAGTCTCCCTTTAATTAAAATTCCTTATCGTGTTAAGGAGTGTGACACGTGGGTTTAATACCTGTAAAATCTGTGCGCCTTGTCAGTTCTTCATACCGGTCATGACAATGCCTTCAATAAAGTAACGCTGCCCGAAAAGATAAACGAGCACGCCCGGGATAAAGGATAGGCAAGTCGCGGCAAACATACCGGCGTAATCATTTTTAAACGACCCCATAAAGGTTGTCAGGCCTACGGAAAGGGTGAACTTGCTTCGTGAGGATAGATAAATCGTCTGCTGCAGCAAATCATTCCAGGTGGTGATAAAAATCAACAGCGCCACGACGATGATTGCAGGGCGGATGGAGGGTATGATGATGCTTGTCAGGATGCGCATGTAACCGGCTCCGTCGATGTAGGCAGCCTCGTCAAGCTCTCTGGGAATGGTTTGTATAAATTGCCGGACAAGAAAAATATTAAACGCGCCGCCGCCGCATAAATAGGGCAGCGTAAGCGGCCAAAACGTATCAACCAGGCCCATGTTCGCCCAAGAGATATACAAAGGAATAAGCGTGACCATCGTGGGCATCAGCATGGAGCCCACGCACAGTGAAAACAGAAATTTCTTCCCCTTAAACCGAAGCCGCGCGAACGCGTATCCGCAAGATAAAGCGGTAGCCGTGCCAAAAGTTACACAGGGTATGACGATGGTAAGCGTGTTTTTAAGGTACAGCCAAAAATCAAAGGTCGTCTTCTTTATGTTGTAGTTAGAGAAAAGCCAATCCGACGGAAAAAATTTCGGCGGCCATTTAAAAATTTCCATACTCTTCATCAACGATGAACGGAACATCCACCACAGCGGCAGCATGACCACGGCGGCAACAAGGATCAGAATTATCAAAGCGATGATATCCGCGGCCCGTCCACGGTTCTTTTTGCTTCTAAATGAGGATCTGCGAGGTCTGACATGTATGTTCATGCTGTTTTGCACAGTCATTCTTTTCATTCTTTTTCGTCGCCTCCCTCGCTGAATATCCAGCTCTTGGACGTGGAAAATAAAAGAGCGGCGAATATGGCGGCAACAATAAAAAACACAAAGGCAATCGCGCCTGCTTTGCCCAGTTCTCTGCCTTTAAATCCGGTTTGATACATTAAGTAGGTCATAAACATGGTGGAATTTCCCGGTCCGCCCTTTGTAACGGCTAAGGCGGGTACAATGATTTGCAAGTTGGCAACCACACTCATCATTAAATTAAAGAAGATAATCGGCGTCATACAGGGCAGGGTGACATTCCATAACCGCTGCCACGCGTTAGCGCCGTCTATTTCCGCCGCCTCATGGTAGACGCGCGGCACATTCTGCAGCCCGGCAAGGAAGATGACAATCAGGTTGCCGCAGCCCCAAACGGCAATCATGGCCAGCGTGGGTATGACCGAACTGGTCTTGCCTAAAAAATAAGACTTCTTCAGACCTAATTGCGTTAAAAGGTAATTGACGACGCCACCGTCATACCGAAGCAGAAACCACCAGGTAATCATAACCGCGGTAGCGGGCAGAATGTACGGAATATAGTATATGGCGCGCAGCAGGCCGCGGCCGGGTATCCGGCGGTTCAGCAGCAGCGCTATAATCATTGAATAGATGATGCTGCAAACGACGGCGAGTAAGGTGTAGGTTACCGTCACCCATATGGAGTTTAAAAAATTGATGCTGGGATTAACAAATATATCCAAATAGTTATGAAACCCGATGAACCGAACAGGCGGCAGTGTTCCGCCTTGTACGAAGTGGCCGGTATTCAAATTTGTAAAGCTGATAAAAAAAGCGGCCAGCAATGGCAAATACGTGATAAGCGACAGGCCGAGAAACGCGGGAATTAAAAACAGATAGGCCGCACGCTGCTCTCTTAACGCGGCTTTCCCTCTCTTCGGCTCTTTGTGCAATGCTATCATGTAAAATTGCCCCGCTTTCTTATAACCGGTAGTATAAAGGGCGCTTGCGCACCACGGCATACAAGCGCCCCTTCACGCAAAAGTTACTTTACGGCAGCGGCTTTATTGGCCGAGTAATGCCGCTTCCATCGCCGGACGAATCGACTCAATAACTTCCTTCACCGTCTTATCGCCGTTGATTGCCTCCACCATGGCAGGCCGCAGCACATTTAATACTTCCGTCGTGTTGGGCGTATAGTACCAGCTGGTGGATACGGTTACGTCACCGTTCATCGCAACGTCTACCATCGCCGTTCTGTAAGCTTCCGCCGGCAGCGGCGCGCGGACATCGCAGTCGTCTATCCACATCTTCAATAAATCTTCGTCGGTATACCAGTTTAATTTTGTGGGCATCCACCAACCCGCCAAGATGGTGCCGATGTTGTTCTCTTCGCTGTTATACCAGCGCAGGAACTCGGAGGCTTCTTGCGCGAATTCGGTCGTATTGAACACAGCCGTCGGGCCGCCTGTGCAGATATTGGCTTTCTTCACCATATAAGGAAGTACGGCCACACCATAATCGATATCATTGTCAGGCCTGAATCCCGTCGCCCATTGGCCTTCCGTGCACATCGCGACATTACCGGCGCCCAGTGACAAGGCGAAACCGGCGTCCTGCGTACCGTCAATAAAGGGCGCTACGTTTTCTACCAAGTGCAAGTCTACAACCTTCTGCATTCCCTCGATTGCCGCATCGTCAAAGACGATTTGCGTGCCGTCATCCGAGAACCACTTGCCGCCGTTGGAAAGTGCCCAAACTTCCAGCTGCCAGGTATACTGGTTTACATACGCGCCGTACTGTACAATGTTGTCCTTGTCAAACCCCTCATCATTCGGGGTCAGCCCGTTGGCGTCAAACGTCAGCAGCTTGGCAACTTCTATAAATTCTTCCCATGTCCAAGCTTCATCTAATGTGGTGGGCGGATAGGGTACGCCGGCGGCGTCAAACAGCTCGCGGTTGTACCATAGCCCGAGGACTTCATTGGCGGAAGAATAAGCGACGGTCTCGCCCATGTTCTTGAATGTGATGGAGTCGAGCGGCAGATTTT
>WRFT01000065.1 GCA_009776385.1 Clostridia bacterium | reverse complement strand
TCGTCATCAGCCGTACCCATTTCCAAACGCAATGTACCAAAACCGGGGGTATCTTTCATGAAAGACAGCCAATCCTTAATGAGAGCGATGCCTTCATGGGCGCATGTGTCATTTTTTATCCATCCGGTTACGATAACATCCGTCGGGTACGCGTTCAATATGGATGTGTCAAAAAGCTCCCATGTGCCGGCTTTTTGCGCCGCGGCTTCCGCGTCCAGACGGTCTTCTATCAATGTGCCGCCGCAACCGGCTGAACGCATCACCCACGAGACTGCCTCGGCTCCTTCCGTCGTGGTATGAATTCTTAATGTGAGCCAATTCATATGGCGCGACAGGTCTTCATCAATTAAAGACATCCTTTAACTTTTCCAAAAAACTTCTCCTGTTTTCGTACTCCTTGCCGGTTGTTGATTTTTCAAAATCGCGCAGGAGGTTCTTTTGATGCTCTGATAATTTAGTCGGAATATCTACGCGAACCGTTGCGATAATATCCCCCTTCACGGCGCTTCGTAGATGAGGCAGCCCGCGGCCCTTTACTCTCAACTCATAGCCGTTCTGCGTCCCTTCCGGTATTTTTGCTTTGACGACGCCTTTTAGTGTCGGGATATCGATATCTGCCCCCAAAACCGCTTGTGTGAGAGATATAGGCAACTCAAAACGCAAGTTCAACCCGTCGCGCCTGAACAATCTGTGAGGCCTGACAGTGACGCTGACATAAAGGTCACCGTTGGGGCCGCCGCGTGTTCCGGACTCGCCTTCACCTTTTAAAATAATGGATTGCCCGGTATCAATGCCCGCGGGGATCTTTACCTTTGCGGTGCGCCTCTTCCTTACGCGCCCGGCACCTCCGCAAGCTGTACACTTATCCGTGATGATTTTACCGGATCCGCCGCATGTCGGGCATGTACGTACGGTAATCATAAAACCACCGCCGGCTTGCACCTGCCCCGTTCCGCGGCAGGTTTGGCATGTTTGCGCGGCAGTGCCGGGTTTTGCGCCCGTACCGGAACAGGTTTGGCAGTTCTCGCTTCTTGAAAACTCGAAGGATTTTTCGCATCCGTCCGCCGCTTCCTCAAAGGAGATGCGCATATCATATTTTAGGTCGCTTCCCTGACGCGCTGCGTTGCTTGATCGGGATCCCATGCCTCCGAAGAGTTGGTCGAAAATCCCATCGAAACCGGAAAACGATCCAAAATCCCTGAATGAACCTTCAAAAGGGTTACCACCCATGGAAGGGCCGTCAAAGCCAAACTGGTCATACCGCGATCGCTTTTCAGAATCGGACAGTACCTCATTGGCTTCGTTCAGTTCTTTGAATCGGCTTTCCGCGGTCTTGTCATTAGGGTGCAAATCCGGATGGCACTCCTTGGCTAGCATGCGGTATGCCTTTTTTATTTCTTCGTCACTTGCCTTCTTATCAACGCCTAATACCTGATAATAGTCACGCTTCGCCAACTCGTACACCTCATATATGCTTATCCTGCCGGTGAGGGGATTTGTAGATGATAGTAAACCAAAAGGAAACGGTTTATTCTACGCTGCCATCCGTGTTGATGGGGGCGTCGGGGTCATGCGGCGCCTCCATGTCGGGATTGCCGCCTTGGGCGGATTGTTGGTTTTCCTGTTGGTAAAGCTTCCCGAAAATCGCATACACTTTTTGCGTAAAATCATCCATCGCCCTTTTTATCTCGTCCGCGTTATTACCCTCTCGAATCTTCTTGAAGGATTCCAATTCGCTTTGTATGGTTTCCTTATCTTCGGCAGATAGCTTATCTTCGTTGTCTTTAACCTGCTTTTCTATTTCATAAATCAATGTTTCGGCGCGGTTGAGTGTTTCCACCTCTTCTTTACGCTTCTTGTCTTCTTCCGCGTATTGCTCCGCTTCTTTAACACGCTGGTTTATTTCATCTTCGGTTAGGTTTGTCGAGGCGGTAATCGTTATCTCCTGCGCGTTTCCCGTTCCTTTGTCTTTAGCCGATACATTGACGATACCGTTTCTGTCGATGTTAAAAGTCACTTCAATTTGCGGAACGCCGCGCGGCGCGGCCGGAATACCCGTCAGTTGAAAACGCCCCAGCGTTTTATTATCAGGCGCCATGGGCCTTTCGCCTTGTAAAACATGAATTTCAACCGTCGTTTGCCCGTCCGCGGCGGTAGAGAACACCTGGGATTTCATAGTGGGAATGGTGGTGTTCCGTTCGATCAATTTGGTAAAGATATGCCCTTCCGTCTCGAGCCCAAGTGACAGCGGCGTCACATCCAGTAACAATACATCGGTCACTTCACCGGCCATGACGCCTGCTTGAATGGCCGCGCCGATGGCGACGCATTCGTCCGGATTGATACCTTTAAAGGGATCTTTGCCCGTTATTTTTTTTACGGCCGTTTGTACGGCAGGTATACGTGTCGAACCGCCTACCAGAATAACCTTGTCCAATTGAGAAGCGGATAAACCGGCGTCTGAGAGCGCCTTGCTAAGGGGGTCGATTGTTTTTTGTACCAAATCAGCCGTTAGTTCATCAAACTTCGCTCGCGTAATCGTCATATCCAGGTGCTTAGGTCCCGTCGCGTCCGCGGTAATGAATGGAAGGTTAACGGACGCTTGCATGGTTCCGGATAACTCTATCTTCGCCTTCTCTGCGGCTTCCTTTAACCTTTGATAAGCTACGCGATCCTTCTTTAAATCGATAATATTGTCTTTGCGGAACGTTTCGGCGATATAATCAATTAAACGCTCATCAAAATCATCCCCGCCCAAACGGTTGTTTCCGTTGGTTGCCATAACCTCAAAGACACCGTCGCCTATATCCAGGATTGACACATCGAATGTACCGCCGCCCAAGTCGAATACCAATATTTTCTGGTTGCCTTCTTTATCCAGCCCATAGGCGAGAGAGGCGGCAGTCGGCTCGTTAATGATACGCTGAACATCAAGGCCCGCAATACGCCCGGCGTCCTTTGTCGCCTGCCTTTGTGAGTCGGAAAAGTAGGCCGGAACCGTTATGACGGCTTGAGTGACCGTTTCACCAAGATACGCTTCCGCTTCCGCTTTCATTTTTTGTAAAATCATGGCGGAAATGTCTTGCGGTGTGTATGTTTTGCCGTCTATCACCACTTTATGCGCAGAGCCCATTTCACGTTTGATAGACATGATAGTTCTTTCCGGGTTTGTTACAGCTTGCCTTTTTGCAATTTGGCCGACCATTCTTTCCCCGTCTTTATTAAACGCCACGACGGATGGTGTGGTGCGGCTGCCTTCCGCGTTGGGTATCACAACGGGCTCACCGCCCTCCATGACCGCCACGCAGCTATTGGTGGTTCCCAAATCAATACCGATCATCTTTGGCATAACTAAAATCCTCCTGTAATCATCTTTATATCAAACGCCCCGGGCGCTTATACCGCCGCTTATTCCGCAACCACTCTTACCATTGCGTGGCGTAAGATTGTCTTATCCATTTTATATCCTTTTTGAAGTATGGTACAAACCGTCCCCGGTTCACCCTCCTCCGGGGGTGCCTGTGCTATCGCGTCTTCGAGCATCGGGTCAAACCGTTCATTCAGCCTGGCGATGGGGGTTACACCGCGCTTTTCCAAGGCTTCCGTCAATTGTGTCAAAATCATTTGAACGCCGTCGCGCAATGCGGTGTCGCTTGTATTCTGTACTGAGAGAACGGCGCGCTCTAAATTATCGATGACCGGCAGGAGTGTCTTGATAAAGGCAATCGCGCCGTCATCAAACGCTTCCGAGCGCACAGCGGCATTGCGGCGCCGGTAATTATCAAAATCCGCCTGTACCCGTTGGGATAAATTTAAGTACTCATCCCGTTGACGAACAGCTTCGGCTAACGCGTCATCTATAAGCACTTGCTCGGGTTCGTTTGGTGTGGGGGAATCCTGTGTTTCCGTCAAAGCTTCCGGCTGACCTACGCAGTCCTCCTGTTCTTCAAGCTCCGGAATCGTATCTTTTTTTCGCATAATCCTCACCTGTTCTTATTTGCTTTAGCTAAGTAATTCCGACAACTGCTTGCTTACTGTTTGGAGTATGGAGAGAACCTTTGGGTACTGCATGCGAATGGGGCCGATAACCCCAAGTGTTCCGCAGCTGTCACCACCGGTAACATACGACACTGTAACGACTGCCAAATCGCGCATTTCCGGCATGCCGGTTTCCGGGCCGATACGTATGGTAAAGGATACCGGTTCATTTGTCATCATCAACTGTGCGAGTTTTTCATTGGTTTCAATCAGACTTAAAAAATCGCGCGCTTTTTCGATATCCGAATATTCGGGGTAACTGAGAATATTCCCGGAACCGCCGACGGTATAACTGGGCGCAGTCTTCTGTGAGGACTGGCGCGCAAGCGCCTCAATGCCGTGCATGAGCTTTTGTTTAGTACCCATTTTTGGCAATAGATCATTAATTGCGGATAATGCCTGTACAAATGTCAGCCCGCTCAGCTTTTCGGTAAGGAAGTTTGATATGGCGTAGAGTGTATCATTGTCAATTCCTTCATCAATACCAATCATCGCGTCACGAATGATTCCCGCGTCCGTAATAATCACCACCATCGCCATCTGCTCGGATACCGATATCAGCTGCAGGCGTTTGATATGCGGTTCGGGGCTGCTTGGCGCGGAAATGACGGCTGTATAATGTGTCATGGAAGATAAAACCGCGGCTGCGTGGCGAATAACATCCTCCATTTTATGCAACCGTCCCTCAAAATGCCTTTGAATTTGAATGGGATCGATCGTATCTATCATTCCGTTTTGAAGCAGTTGATCGACATATAACCTGTATGCCTTGGCGCTGGGTATACGCCCGGCGGATATATGCGGTTGTGCCAGATACCCGAGCTCCTCGAGATCGCTCATTTCGTTGCGTATGGTAGCCGAAGATAAACCCATGGCGTACTTCTTGGATATCGTCCGAGAGCCTACGGGAATAGCCGTTAGAATATAGTCATTGATAATAGCCTGCAGGATGCGGAATTTCCGTTCATCCATGATCATGTTCTCACTTCCTTTCCGGCTGTTAGCACTCGCAACCGATGAGTGCTAACGGGTGAAGGATAGCATGCAGTTCTGGTTTTGTCAATACTGTTATTGCCAAAATCAGGGATTCACCCTACAATATATAAATCGGTTCGTTTGCGTAAGCGGCGGTACCGGTATATGAGGAAGGCGGCATATAAATGGCGATGAGAAACGCGCTGCGTTATACGAACAGAGAGTTAAGCTGGATGTCCTTTAACAGACGCGTATTATTAGAGGCGGTGCATGAAGACAACCCTGTCTTAGAACGGATAAAGTTTTTATCAATTGTTTCTACAAACTTGGATGAGTTCTTCATGATACGCGTCGCTTCCCTGCGGGATCAAGTTCAAGCCGGATACAAGGGGGAAGATCCGTCGGGTTTAAGGCCGCGCGATCAACTGCGTCTGTTAGTAGCGGAAATCAGGCGGCAGGTTGCCAGACAGTATAAAATCCTCAACGAGTCATTGTTTCCGGCGTTAGCCGACGAGCATATATTCTTTATCAGTCCGGAACACTTAACGCGAGAGCAAACCGTATGGCTGGACAAGTATTTTTATGACGAAGTGTTTCCCGTCCTCACGCCCATGACCGTGGACGGCGGAAGGCGCTATCCGTTAATACTCAGCCGTTCTTTAAACATCGGTGTTTCTTTAATGTCAAGAACCGGAAGAAAGAAAACCTTCGCTACCGTGCAGGTGCCCGGTATACTCCCACGCGTCGTTACGCTGCCGGCCATTCACGGGGAAAAACCCATGCTGCTAATGGAAACGGTTATTGCCATGTATATCACGACACTCTTTCAAGGCCGAACCGTTCTATCTGTATGCCCTTATCGTATCACGCGCAACGCGGACTTAACTTTCGATGAGGAAGAGGCCAGCGATCTGCTGGTAGAAATTCAAAAAAGCCTCCGAAAAAGGAAATGGGGCGGCGTTATACGCATGGAGGTGCAAAAAGGCGCACCGGCTGACATTGTCTCTATGCTTAAAAAAGCCATGGAGATTACCGATTTTGAGATACATTACGTGGACGGCCCCGTCAATTTAGATTTCCTGGCCAAGCAAATTTATTCATTTGAAGGATTCGACCACTTAAGGTATAAAGCCTATCAACCCTGGACAGACCCTTGCTGGGAAGGTTCCGTTTTTGACGCAATCAAACAAAAAGACCGGTATTTCTACCATCCGTATGACAGTTTCGAACCGATTATTCGTTTTTTAAAGGAAGCGGCGGAAGATCCGGATGTTTTGGCGATAAAGCAAACACTATACCGCGTCAGCGGCCAGTCGCCTGTTATGGAGGCGTTAGCGGCAGCGGCGGAACACGGAAAGCAAGTAACGGTACTTTTGGAACTGAAGGCCCGGTTCGATGAAGAAAATAATATTTTTTGGGGGCGGGAACTGGAAAAAGCGGGCTGCCATGTGATATACGGTGTAAAGGGCTTAAAGGTGCATTCCAAAATTACCTTAGTCGTGCGCCGGGAGGATCGGCAGATTGTCAGATACACGCATTTAGGAACGGGTAACTACAACGACGTGACCGCCAAGGTTTACACCGATATCGGCATCTTAACGGCGAATCCGGATATAGGGCAAGACGCGGGCGTATTCTTTAACATGCTAACGGCGTCCGGTGATATGCCGGCCATGAAACTGTTGACCGCGGCGCCCAATCAACTGCGATATGAGTTATCAAGGCTTATCAAACGCGAAACAGAGCATGCGCGAGCGGGAAAAGACGCCAAAATTCGCGCCAAGCTGAATGCGCTCGTCGATCCGTTGATTATTGCGGATTTGTATCAAGCCGGCATAGCGGGCGTAAAAATCGAACTCTTGGTACGTGGTATCTGTTGTCTTCAACCGGGTTTAAAGGGCGTTAGCGGTAACATTACGGTGCGTTCCATTATTGGCCGTTATTTAGAACACGCGCGTATCTTCCATTTTGCAAACGGCGGTTCGGCGGAGCTGTATCTTTCAAGCGCGGACTGGATGCCGCGCAATCTGGACAGGAGAATCGAGTTAATGTTCCCGGTGCTAAACGGTGATATCCGTACGCGTATTCTGTCTTCGCTGGATCTGCAATGGGCGGACACGCAAAAATCGTGGGAGCTTAATGCACACCAATCCTATGAGCGCCGAAGTAAAAAGAAGGGTGATGTTCGCTGTTGTTCACAGGAAGCGGAGATGGCGCTGAGAAGCGAAGCGAACAGCCTATAAATCGGTTCATGGGAAGGTGGATAAATCATGCTTAATCAATTACGAAAAGACATTGACACCGTTATAAAAAGGGATCCTGCCGTGCGTTCAAGGCTGGAGGTCTTCATGTGTTACCCGGGCTTGCGGGCGATAGCCGCACACCGCAGGGCACATAAGCATTATCAAAAGGGCCGTTTTTTACACGCCAGCCTTATCAGCAAACGCGCCCGCCGCAGGACAGGTATTGAGATACATCCCGGCGCGTGTATCGGCCAAGGCTTATTTATCGATCACGGAACCGGTGTCGTCATTGGGGAAACCGCTGTGATAGGGGATAATGTAACGCTCTATCAAGGCGTTACCCTGGGCGGTACAGGAAAAGACACAGGGAAGCGGCATCCAAACATCGGGAACGGCGTAACAATCGGAGCCGGAGCGAAGGTGCTGGGTCCCATTACAATCGGTGATTATTCCAAAGTAGGGGCCGGGAGCATTGTCTTGAAAGACGTGCCTTCAAACTGTACGGTGGTAGGAAACCCCGGGAGGATTGTCGCCAAGAAAAGCCCTCCCATCACGCATGAAGCGGATTTAGATCAAATAAACCTGCCCGACCCTATGATGGAGAAAATCAACGGCATACTGGAGCGTCTTACCGCGTTGGAGGCAAGTTCCCAAACTGAAAGAGAGGAAAATGAAGCATGAAGATATATAACAGCCGTACGCGGTTAAAAGAAGAGTTAGTCCCCGTAGAGGGAAAGAAGCTGGGCATTTATGTGTGCGGGCCTACGGTATACGATTACTTTCACATCGGTAACGCAAGAGCGTTTATCCTTTTTGACGTACTCCGTCAATACCTTCAGTACGAGGGGTACGATGTTACTTATGTGCAAAATTTTACGGACATTGACGATAAAATGATCAGACGCGCCAATGAGGAAGGGGTCACGGTTAAGGAACTGGCTGAAAAATATATCACGGCGTATCAAGAAGACGCGCGGGCATTGGGTATCATGCCCGCCGGTGTGCATCCGAGAGCTACACAGCACATACCGCATATGCTTTCGCTTATACAAACACTGATGGATAAGGGTAAAGCCTATGCATCGGGCGGTGATGTTTATTTTCGGGTAAGGTCCTTCCCGGCATATGGTCAGTTGTCCGGGCAGGATATGGAAGAGTTGGAAGAGGGCGCTTCTGATCGGTCCATCATGGAAGCGGACAAAGAAGACCCGCGCGATTTTGTCCTTTGGAAAGCACAAAAAGAAGGAGAACCCGCCTGGGACAGCCCATGGGGGCCCGGAAGACCCGGGTGGCATATTGAATGCTCGGCGATGGCCATGGCTTATATCGGAGAAACCGTCGATATCCACTGCGGCGGTAAAGATCTGCTTTTCCCGCATCATGAAAACGAACTGGCTCAATCAGAGGGCGCAACCGGGAAACCGTTCGTCCGATACTGGATGCACAACGGGTTTATTAACACCGGTAATGAAAAGATGAGTAAATCCGAAGGGAACTTCTTTACCGTTCGTGATATCTTTCGGGAATTTAACCCGGAAACCGTCAGAATGTTTATACTCAGCGCGCATTACAGAAACCCCGTTAGTTTTTCCCGTGAACAACTACAACAAGCGCAAGCCTCTTT
>WRFT01000064.1 GCA_009776385.1 Clostridia bacterium | reverse complement strand
TAGCGCGCGCAGCGCGGCGATCTCGTTGTTCACAGGTGTCTGGTCAAAACGGAAGCCCAACGAGACATGGGAGATTGCGTCGTCCGCGTATTCTACCAACAGGCGGTTCTTCTCCGGGTCTTCTTTGTTGGTGACATGCTGTAGCAGTACATCGCCAACGGTCCATGCTCCGGCATGGGCGCCGTACCAGTTAGAATCCAGGATGTTCACACGGCCGTCTTCTTCCAGTTCCCAATGCAGGCCTTCCACACCGTACAGCATCATGTTCACCAGTACGGGATCACTATGCATCAGGTTCAGGAACTGCATCGCCTTCACCGGATCTTCGGACGTCACGGGGATGGCGAACATAGAGCCGGAGGTATCCTGGGTGTGGGCGACCTTCATGTTGCCATAAATCTCGTCCAGTACCAGATCCGGGTTGCCGGATGCGTTCATCAGCTCAACACCCTTGATGTTAAAGCCCTTGAGCGGCATCGGCTGAAGCAGGGCGCGCCCTTGGTTCAGGGCATCGTCGGAGTATTGCTCCAACACCGCGTCGGGATTGATGTAGCCCTTTTGATTCCAGTCGTACATCAGTTTTGCGAAATCGATGGTGATGTCGGATTCCCATTTGGAATAAATCGTCTCATCCCATGTGCCGTCTTCGTTAGGATTCCACAACATGCTAATCAGCTCATCGATGCCGTCAGCAAAGTTGGGCGTCCAGGGGCCGCGGCCATCGCCGCCGTCGGTTACAATGGGGTAACGATCCGGATACAGCTCCAGATACTTGGCCAGATAGGGCTCCATCGACACATAGGGCTCCATCGTCGTGTAATCGGTGATGGGTTGCGTCAGTAAGGAGGGGTCGAAGCCTAACTCCGCGGCAGCGTCCACATTGTACACCCAGCCGTTGGGAACACACAGTTCCTTGTTGGTGGGTACGGCATAGTTGACACCGTCGATCTGTGTGCCCAAGATGAACGAGGGGCTCATAGATGTCAGGATATCCTGACCGTATTGCGCCAACAGGTCGCCGTAGGGGCCGTTGGGGTCAGACAGGGGCATAAACAGATCCTGCTTCACCGTACGCATATAGAACTTACATTCCGTGGTGAAGAAGATATCCGCTTTGTCGCCAATCTGCAGGGCGACGAGAGCATTATCATCCCACTCACCCCATCCGTAGATCTTGAAGTTAACTTTCGCGTCAATCAGCGGCTCGATGTACGCGTTTACTGCTTCCTCGACCGCCGCGCGCGCATCCGTGTCGCCGTTGCCAATCCAGTACATGTCCAACACGTACGGTTCGGCGGTCGCGGCAGCGGCCATACCCAGGAGCATCGCCAGAGCCAGTCCCATGGCCAACCATTTTCTCATGTAGTTTTCCTCCTCAGTTTTGAATAATTATATGCAGGAGAGTACTCTCCTTCACACCGTTTGTTCAGCCCTTGACCGCGCCGATGGTAAGTCCCCTGATAAAGTAGCGTTGAAAAAACGGATAGGCCAGGATGATGGGGCCCACGGTTAAAACGGCCATACCCATGCGGAATGTTTCAGAGGGGAGCTCAGCCACCGATATGTTAAAGTTACCGCCTACGGATGACGCCATGTCCTTAAGGAAGCGGATGTTGTTAAGCGTGGTATAAATCGTGTACTGAAGGTTAAAATACTTGGCTTCATTTGTTAAAAGCATGCATTGGAAAAAGTTGTTCCAAACGCCTACCGCTGAAAAAAGCGCCACTGTCGCGAGGCCCGGCAGTGAAAGAGGCAGTACGATTTGCAGCAAGGTACGCCATTCACTGGCGCCGTCGATGCGGGCCGATTCAATGACCGCATCCGGTACGGCGGAGGTGTAGAACGTACGCATCACCAGTACCCAAAAGGCGCTGAAACTGAGTGGTAAAAACAGGGCCCATAACGAATTGGTAAGGTTTAATACATTGCGCGCGACAAAAAAGTAACTGACCAAACCGCCGTTAAACAACATGGTAAAGAAAGAGAAAAACGCGAAGAACTTGCGGAACCTGAACTCCTTACGCGAAAGCGGGTACGCGTACAGCCCCACTGAAATCATCGACGCGATGGTACCTAATACCGTGGAGAGCACGGTGTTTTTATACGCCGTTCCAATGATGGAATTGCTGGAAAACAGATAGGTGTACGCCTTAGTGGAAAACTCTCGGGGCCAAAAGGCATAACCGAAAGATTTCAGCGTATTCTCCTCTGTGAACGAGGCGATGATGATGAGCCAAATCGGAAGCAGTACCGCTATACACGAGAGAATCATCAGGATATTCAACCCCAGATTCGTGTGTTTAGATAATTGGTTCATGGTCTTCTCATTGCGGGGCGCGCGTTCTCTGCGTTGATGGGCTTCAACCATGGATGAATCCTCCTTACTCCCCTCGTGATTAGAACAAGCTCATGTCCGGCTCCACCCGGCGCACGATCATGTTGGTCGTCAATACCAAAATAAAGCCTACTGTCGATTGAAAGAAGGCTCCCGCCGCCGCATAACCCATCTGCGAGCCGCCGCTGAGGGCATGGTAGACATATACATCGATGGTATTGGTGGCGTTGCGCAGGATACCCGAGCCATTGGGCAGCGAGAAGAACATGTCAAAATCGCTGTTGAAAAAACGGCCGATCGCCAGAATTTGCAACAAGACGATTGTCGGCATTAACTGGGGGAGGGTAATCGTCCAAAACTGCCGCCATTTGCCCGCTCCGTCGATGGCTGCCGCCTCATACAAATCTTGATCGAAGCCTGTCAGCGTCGCCAAATAGATGATGGATCCGTTTCCGGTATATTTCCAGATATTTGCAATCCAAAAAATGTAAGGCCAGTACTGAACTTTTGTGTAGTAGTTGATGGTAGCCGAGTTGGTTGCCCTGGCGATTTGGTTAAACATACCGGTGGTACTGATTAAAGCGTACAACGCGTAGGAGACCACAATCCAAGAGATAAAGTAGGGTAAAAACAGGATGGTATGGTACACCTTGGCGGCTCGCCGGTTACGCAGTTCGTGAATCACCACGGCTAAGCCTACGGACAATACCAGACCGGTTACCATGAACAACAGATTGTACCCTACGGTATTGCGTAAAATCATCGCGCCGTCGGGCGTGGCGGTGAGGAACTTGAAGTTGGTAAGCCCAACCCATGGGTTTTGGACAAATACACTATAGATAAATCGATTTTGAATCCAAAAATCCTTCGGCGGAATGGCCAACCTATAGTTTTTAAACGCCATGATGATGCCGGGCATCGGTAAATAGCTGAAGCAAATCAAGAACGCTATCCCGGGCAGCAGCATCATCAGGAATGCCAGTTGCCGCTTATGTCCGCCGGGAAGGGCGTGATGTTTTCGTAAATCTGCGGTGCTGGGCTTCCCTTTTGCCATGTGCATTTATTCACGACCTTTTAAAGGCTTAATCAATGTTAGCAAGTATAGCATATTGCGATAGAGCGTACAAGAATAAGTAATCTTGCGTTACCGGCGTCAATAATCTGCGCAGATTAACTAGACTTCCGGAAATGAGCGCAACTGTTAGTACAGAAGCATAACACCCTCTATTTTACCTGTCTATAGGTTATTCATATGATTACAGGGAAATCTGTTAGATTTGTGTGATAAACACATGCGCCGCATCGAACCGCAACGCACCCTCGTACGCGTGCCGTCTAACTGCCGGGTTCCTGCCGTTTTGCATATTCTGCGTTCCATTCTGCGTGGGCTGCTTTCATCTCAGGTGTGAGCGGAACGGGCGCAAACGGCGTTTTGCTGCCTTCCGGAAACGCGAATGTTTGTATCAGCGGTACGCGTTGTTTTACCGGCAGAATACCAAAGGGTATGTGGGGCTCACGTTGGTACCAGTATGCCACTGACGCGTAGTCGTTAGACAGATGATTGGCGTGTCCGTGCTCAATAGATGCTCGGATGCTTTGCCTAAAACGCACCGGGTTTGCGATATAAAAAACGTATGAGGTCTGGTAGCCGCCTGTGTCCGGTTCAAACAAGGACGACCCGTAAAAGAGGTAAGCGTTTCGCTGCATGCCGTAGGCGTGGCATAACGCGTCCTCGCTGCCCGTTCCATGCACGCTGGGGGGCCAGGGTTCACCGTCGATAAAAAACATTTCATCGCCCTCGCCCCACCAAGCGCGCTGGTGCGGGCGTTTATGATGGCCTGTCAAATTGGTCACCGATAGGTTAAAGCCAATGAACTGGCCCGCGCCTTCAGCTTCCAGCAGCAGGTAATTGTTAGCGTCGGTTAGGTTTGGAATGTCAACCTGCGGCGTATTCACGCCGATATTCGGCCCCCAGCCCGTGGTGGGGTTTTCGCGTCTGAACTGCGCGTGCAGCCGCGCTACATCCGTTCCAAACGACTCGTCCGCCAGTTCATAATCGATATTGAAGTATATTCGGTGGCGCTCGGTTGTTTCGTTAAAAATTTCAATTCGGGCATGCGTGTTAAACGGCATAGGTAAGTAGCAGTTAAGCGCCGCCATGCCGCCGAACGTATTATTTTCACGTGCGGATACAGAGAATGGCAGGCTCTGAAACGAATTCGAAATGGAGTGCCCCAGGCAGAAAAAATCTCCCAGCGGTGTCAGGATACTGGGGGTTTCTTCATCATCCCAAAAGAAACTGAGCGTCACTTTACGAAAAAAGTCGGTATCAAGGTTATCCTGTGTCATCCAGATATGGGTAATTTTGCCCGGTCCCCGGATGTCGCACAAAACCCGCCGTTCGCCCGCCTCCAGAATCCAGAAGTCGCTGTTGCGCCCGGTTTGATCATAACTGGACACGCGCTTGGTTCGCGCAGGTTGAATGATGGTCAGGTTATCAAGCATCGTCATCATTTAGTTTCATTCCCCTTTTTATGATCAGTTAAGAATATGAAAATAGTGGCGGAAAAACCGCTCTGCGTCTACCGATATCGCCACTTGGTCATTACCTGTCTCGTCAGCCGTTAGCCACGTTAACCCTTCGCACCGCTTGCTTTCCAGTTCCACCTCCACGTTGCCTCGGCGGTACTTGCATAAATCTGGTTCGAAAATCACCGCGGCAGCTAAAGGGTCATGGAAGGTAACCGGAGCGTCCGCGTGTGTACGCGCACCCATGAAATCCAACACCGGCCGCGCAACGGGTGACACGAGGCGTTCGCGCAGCTGAGTTGCGTCCATCGTTACTTGGGTAGTAACATCCAGCCCGATTGATTTTGCATTACTTACCGGTGCGGCGTATATCATAGCGCAGGCATGCGGGTCGCAGCGCGCGTTCCACTCCGACAGGCAGATATACGCTTCGAGGCCATAGGTAAAAATACCGCACATCAGCACCAGTTGTTTAAGCATACCGGGTAGTTGCGGATCCATGGCAAACAATAGCGCAATGTTGGTCATAGGCCCGATCCCAAGCAGCGTTATTTCGCCCGGGTTGTCCCGAATGGCCTTGCGCATGGCAATCTGCGCCTCGCCTTTGGGAAAATGCCTTCGGTGAGGCCAGTTCCCGAGCGCGGCCGCTTGTGAGGCTAGGGGCTGTTTTTGGGGGACCAGCAGCGGTGTCTCCGCACCCGGATAGATGGGTACATCAGCCTTGTCCACGTTATGCAGAATCGCACTGGCTATCATGGCGCGCAGGTCGGCTTGGCCGCTCACCGTACTCACGCCCGCCAATTCACACGCCGGGTGCGCGGCCAGGTATGCCAAGGTCAACGCGTCGTCAATATCGCTTCCAATGTCGGTATCCAGCCATATTTTATGCATGGGATGTCTCCTCCCTTAATTTGTATAAAAGCATATCATTGTCTATTACATGCGTCTATAGGCTATTCATATCATCACAAGGAAATATATAAGATGTCTCAAGCAGAAGCGGACACGCCAGATTATGGCTGCCATTCAATGCTAAATGTCTTGACCCGCCGCAGGACGTCATATTACAATGCATCAGTCCACATAAAGGCAAATAGAGAGAGGAATGATGCCTATGAAACTGCACAGGCGGAAGCCGGATATTGAGAATCTCTATAAGGTTCTGCTATGTGAATCCCCCGGACGCCCTACCTTGTTTGAATATTTCATGAATGACGCTTTACACGCCACGCTTGCAGGCCGCCCCGCGCCCATGGGCGCTGATGATCTGACATGGCTTAAGTTTACGGTGGACGCGTTTGAGGCCGCGGGCTTCGATTATGCCACAACATATGGATGCGGTATGGCATTTAAAACCGGTACGCATGCGCGGCGAGACAGTATGTCTTTAAACGAAGGATTCCTTGTCACAGACGAGGCGTCGTTTGAAGCCTACGATTGGCCCGACCCCGAAACGCAGGATTATTCAAGGCTGGAAAAAATACGTGATTACCTGCCCGAGGGAATGAAGCTTTTAGTACGCGGCCCGGGAGGCGTACTAATGAATACAATCTACTTGGTAGGGTACGAGAATCTGTGCGTCATGCTCTACGATAATCCGGAACTTGCGCGCGCGATTTTCAACCGTATGGGCGCTATCATCGCCCGTTATTACGAAATTGTCGTTCAATATGACACGATGGGCCTGCTCATGATTAACGATGACTGGGCTTTCCGAACGCAAACACTGCTTTCACCCGCGCAGATGCGGGAATTCATTTTCCCGTGGGTGAAGCGGTACGCGGATATCGGGCGGCAAGCCGGAATACCGGTGCTGCTGCATTCCTGCGGCTATTTTGTGGACATTCTCGATGATGTCATCACAATGGGTGTCAACGGGAAGCATTCTTATGAAGATGCTATTTTGCCTGTCGAGGAAGCGTACGAGCAGTATTACGGAAGAATTGCCGTTTTGGGCGGAATCGACCTGGATTTCATTCTCCGCAGCACACCGGAGCAGCTCACTGCGCGCTGCCGTGATATTTTGGAACGCACGGCCTCCCGTGGCGGTTACGCGCTGGGAACAGGCAACTCGGTACCGGAGTATATCCCGCAGGACAAGTATATAACACTCCTGCGTGCGGGGCTTGAGTTTTAAGATTCATCAAAGCAGTGGGGGCATGCTGTATGGAGAGGCTGGGACGCTGGTATCCGCGTGAGGCGGCGCAGGCGAAATTTTTGCTGGGCGGCATCGGGACGGGTAATGTGTCCATCGGGCCGCGAGGGCAGTTGTGCGATTGGGAGCTGATGAACAGCCCGGGTAAGGGCGTTAAAATTCCTTATACTTTTTTCGCGTTGCGTACACGCGCAAGGGAAGAGACGGCGGTACGCATCCTTGAAAGCGAGTTTGTACCGCCCTACGAGTGTTCACATGGCATTGGTTCAAACGATTCGGGCGGGATTCCGCGCTTTCGAGACTCTCGATTGCGCGCCGCGGTATCTCGCGCGGAAATCGAGCTTTTTGACAATACGCTGCCTGTGGATGTGCGTATAGAGGCGTTTAGCCCGTTTATCCCGCTGGACGCGGTTTCCTCCGGCATGCCCTCGTTCGTACTGCGTTACCGCGTAAGAAACACCACATCCGCACCGATCGAGGCATCTGTTTGCGGATGCCTGACCAACCCGGTGGGGCGAACAGGCGATTCGCTCTTCTTTCGGATGGAAACCGACGGGCATGCAGTTAATACACACCGCGTTGAGGATGGGCTGGAAGGCATATGGTATGCGTCCGATTTACCGGAGACGCATTTGCTGGCCGGAAATATGGCATTGGTAACAACGGCGCGAGCGGGTGTGAGTGTCAAACCGCGCTGGAAGCGCGGCGGATGGTGGGATGGCACACACGATTTTTGGAACGATTTTATCTCCGATGGCATGTTGGAATCTGAGGATACGGGCGCAGCCGAGGCATGGGGTGACGATAAACAGACCTATGAACTTAAAACCGGCGCGGTATGCGTGAAGAAACGGTTGGATTCCGGTCAGACACAGGTTTTCGAGTTCATCATTTCTTGGTTTTTTCCCAACCGCCCATCCAATTGGTGCGGACATATATTCAATCTATGTACGGACAAAGACCGGCAAAACACCATACGTAATTTTTATGCGACACAATGGGAAAATGCCTGGCAGGCAGCCCGTGCGCTGAATGATGACATGGCGCGTCTCGAGCGTACAACGGACCTGTTTATCGACACATTAATGCATTCCACGCTGCCCGCGCCGCTTATCGAGGCAGCCGAGGCAAATATTACCGTGCTGCGCTCCACGACATGTTTTCGTATCGAAGACGGCACGCTGCTGGGCTGGGAGGGGTGTTTCCCGCACTGCGGAAGCTGTGAGGGAAGCTGCACCCATGTTTGGAATTACGCACAGACGCCGGCATTCCTGTTCCCCGAACTGGAACGAAGCATGCGCCGGGCCGAGTACCTGTTGGAGACCGACGAGACAGGCGCGATGGCTTATCGGGGATACCAAGCCCTCGGCGGGCCGCGCTGTGACATCCTGCTTCCTGCCGCCGATGGGCAGATGGGTTCCATTATCCGCCTGTATCGCGATTGGAAGCTATCGGGCGATGATGATTTTTTACGGTCGTTATGGGATAAGGTCGTGTTGTCGATTGAGTTCGCGATGAAGTATTGGGATACCGACGGCGACCTGCTCTTTGACGCACGCCAGCGCAATACGTACGATATCGAATTTTATGGCGGCAATCCCTTTACGCAAACGCTGTTCATCGGCGCATTGAAAGCATGCGGTCAGATGGCGCGTGCTTTAGGCGATGCGCGGGCCGTCCGTTATGACGCGTTGTATCAACGGGCGGCTCAAAGCATGGATGAAGCGCTTTGGAACGGCGAATACTACCAGCAGAAGATGGAGGGCCTTGAAGGATATAAATATCAGTTTGGCGCGGGATGCCTGTCGGACGCGTTGTTCGGACAGTTATTAGCGCATGTCGCGGGGCTGGGATACCTGTTACCCGAGATGCGCGTTAAAAGAGCGGTATCAGCGGTGTTTCGCCATAATTTTATCGG
>WRFT01000063.1 GCA_009776385.1 Clostridia bacterium | reverse complement strand
GTTTTTATACAAATCATCATAAGTAAGGTAAGGAACGCTGGATTGCCGCGCCGCTCACACGGCTCGCAATGACGGGGAGAGAAGACGCTGGATCGCTTCGTCACCTCGCGATGACGGAGAAGGGGAACGATATAAACCGCGAAATACGCGAAATACGCGAAAAGGGGCAGAGAAAGGAACCCTGGATCGCTTCGTCACCTCGCGAAGACAGGGACGGGAGTCAGGATTCCACGCGGATGACGCTTTGTACCGAACAGGCAGAGGGGGGCAGGTTTTCCAGCGCGGCGCGCACGGCCCTTTCCGATGCCGGGCGGGTCGTGCATATGAGCGGTACGCGGCCGCCGGTTCCTTCACCGCTTTGCTCCACGGAGGCGAGGGAGACCCCTTCCCGCGCGAAGACGGCGGCGACGCCGGCCTCGTCCTCGGCCAGGATGCGGATGAAGTAGGCGCTTTGCCAGTCCTCGGCCATTGAAAGGGCTTGTTCCTGCGACTCTTCTTCTATATACAAATGTGCCAACGCTTCCGCCGCGTTGATGATATCGCTGATGACGGCGCCCGCCGTGGGCATCGGGCCCGCACCCTTTCCCATAAAAGTCATATCGCCGCAGGCGTGGCCCGTTAGATGCACCGCGTTGAACGCGCCGTTCACACCCGCCAACGGGTGATTATTAGGTATCAACGCGGGATGCACACGCGCCTCCACGCCGTGCTCCCCCATTTTGGCGATGGCCAACAGCTTTAAAGCATAGCCCCTATCCTTACCGCACAGAATGTCCTCGGGCGTCACGCCGGTGATGCCTTCCGTATAGATATGTTGAACGGCGACCTGCCCGCCGAAGGCGAGCGACGCCAAAATGGACAGCTTATAAGCGGCATCCCGCCCCTGTACATCGGAGGAAGGATCCGGCTCCGCCAACCCCAGGCGCTGCGCCTCAGCCAACACTTGCTGATAATCTTTGTTATGCTGTGCCATTTCGGACAGGATATAGTTGGTGGTGCCGTTGATAATGCCCATTATGCGCGTAACGCGGTTGGCCTGCAAGGAGTGCTTGAACGCGCCGATAACGGGAATGGCGGCGCAAACGCTTGCCTCGTAATGGAGGCCGACGTGATTGGCGGATGCCGCCGCCCGCAGGGACGCGCCCTCCGTGGCGAGCGCGGCTTTATTGGCAGTGACTACCGCTTTTTTATGCGCCATGGCGTCCTGCATGTACATGGCGGCGGGCTGTATGCCGCCCAAAAATTCCGCGACGATTTGAATATTATCAGCGCGCGTGACGTCATGCGGGTTGGTGGTGAGCAGTTCCGGCGGCAGGGCGCAGGGACGCGGTTCATTGATATCGCGCACCAGTATTTTTGTGATACGCAAGTCTACATGGCAGCGTTTTTGTATGTCCTGCCGCATGTCCTGCAGGAGTGTCCAAACGCCGCAGCCGATGTTGCCGCCGCCCAATAAGCCAATATTCACCGTTTTCATGGATGCCCGCCCCTCTCAGCCCCTGTTTTTATTATAAATGATACGAAGGCCTTTCAAGGTGAGCAGGCCGTCCAGCGTGTTGATGGATTTGCTTTCGTCGGCGATAAGCACCGCCAGGCCGCCCGTCGCCACGACAAATGCGTCCTCACGGCCCAGTTCGCTTTTAATTTTTTTAATCAGGTAGTTGACCTGCCCGATATAACCGTAGATGAGCCCTGCCTGCATGTTGCCGACCGTGTTCTTATTGATAACAGACTTTGGTTTTAAAAGCTCGAACCGCGGGAGCTTGGCCGTGCCGGAGACCAGCGCTTCTGCCGCCAGCTTGACGCCGGGGCAGATACAGCCGCCCATCAGGACGCCCTTTTCATCCACGACGCCGAAGGTGGTGGCCGTGCCAAAGTCTATATAAATGACCGGCGCGCCGTACAACTCGTAGGCGGCGACCGCGTTGGCGATACGGTCCGGCCCCAGCTCGCGGGGGTTTTCGTACTTGATATCGATGCCCGTTTTGATGCCGGGCACCACCCACATGGGGTTTTGACCAAAATAGTTATTGCACATATGCTCGATGGTATAGTTGATGGAGGGCACCACGGAGGAGATGGATATGCCTTGTACCTGCTTGATGCTGACGCCCTCATGGGCAAAGAAGCCCGACAGCAGCACGCCGTATTCATCGGACGTGCTGGTAACGCTGGTGGAGATACGCCAGTACTTGACCATATCCGCGCCGTCAAACAGGGCGGTTTTAATGCTGGTGTTGCCTATATCCATGGTGAGAATCATGAAATGCTTTTCCTTCCGCGCGCGGGTTCCCCAAATGCCCTGCGTACCGCCGCGACGATGGGAATGGCCAAAATAGCCGCCACCGCCGCTTCCGAACCGCCCGCTATGACGCCGATGCCGGTAATCATGGTGAGCACGCCCTCGGAGGGCAGCCATAGTAACTGATAAAACAGGAGCATGAAGCCTAGAAAAAACACCGTATTGGTGAGGCTGCCCGCGACGGCCGCCACGCCCGATACCAGCGCCGGCGCGCAGCGCGTACGGTTTAGCAGGCGATTGATGCCATAAACCACAAGCGGTATTAAAAGGCGCGGCAGCAGGCACATAGCCATCGCCGCCGGCAGTGAGGCTGACAAAATGGGCGCGACCAGCGCGGAGGGTTTGGTAATGGCCGTATAGAGGCTGACCAAACCGAACCCCGCCCCTAAGATGACGCCGGAGAGCAACCCATTGACCAGCGTGCCGATAATGACCGGAACGCACAGGACGGTAACAT
Source organism: Clostridia bacterium (assembly GCA_009776385.1). GTDB lineage: Bacteria > Bacillota > Clostridia > Christensenellales > Aristaeellaceae > WRFT01. Next base: position 6,291 of record WRFT01000063.1, on the reverse strand, counting down.
AGACAAAGCCCAACGGGATGAGCCCGACGGGCGTTAAGCCCAACAAAACAACGAGCGCCATCAGAAGCGCTGTAGTGACCATGGAACGCACACGCACGTCTCGCATACTGAGTCCTCCGTTCAAGTTCGTTTAAGATACCTGACGTATACAGAACCGTATCCCTCTATTACGCCGGGGACGCCGTGCCGCCGTTATGTTACGGAAACGCCGGCTTCCCGCAGTGGGGGCATGTCATGTCCTCATCGAAATCCTCGTCTTCCGCTTTAACGATAATATCCCGCTCACAGTGGGGGCATTGGTAAATGATATGCGCCGGTTCCCCGTCCTCCGCGTCGCCGTCTTCGGCGCCTTCCATGCCGTCGGAGTCGTCATCGTGAAACAAGGTGTCTTCCAGTTCCTGAAAGTCTTCGTCGATGGACTCGACGTAGTCGTTGAGCTCCTCGAAGTTTTCCTTAAGCGTTTCTACTTCCGTTTCCAGACTTTTGACCCTTTTGGTTAGGTTTTTAAGCTGCTGTTCCCAATCGGCTGTGGGTTTGTCCGGCATGACTGCTCCCCCCTCACTTGCTGTACTATGCCCGCTCCATGTACTCGCCCGAACGCGTGTCCACACGGATTTTTTCGCCGATGCCGATAAACAAAGGCACTTGGAGGGTAAACCCTGTTTCCAGCGTCGCCGGTTTATAGGTATTGGACGCCGTATCGCCCTTGAAACCCGGCTCGGTATCCGTGACTTCCAGTGTGACGAAGTTCGGAGGTTCCACGGAGAACGCGTTTTCTTTGAAGAAACGGACGGTGACCTGCATGTTTTCTTTAACGAAGGGAATGGCGTTTTCCACCTGATCGCAGTTGAGCAGAAGCTGTTCATAGGTTTCTGAATCCATGAAGTAATACAGATCGCCATCTGTGTAAAGATACTCCATTTCCTTGGTTTCGATGATGGCCCTTGGCATTTTGTCGGACGGGTTGAACGTGCGTTCGACCACCGCGCCGGTCATGATGTTTTTAATCTTTGTCCTGACAAAGGCCGCGCCCTTACCGGGCTTGACGTGCTGGAAATCCACGATGTTCCACACGCCGTTGTCCCATTCGATGGTAATGCCTTTTTTAAAATCGCCCGCTGTAATCACGCGTACCCCTCCAGGCTATAATATAATGAGTTCCTTTTCTCCGCAGGTGATGGGCTCGGCGCCCGCGCCGCCCACAATACAGGTATTTTCTATGCGGACGCCGCCCAGACCCGGCAGGTAGACGCCCGGCTCCACGGTAAACAGATGGCCTTCCCGCACCTGATCTTCACAGGAAACAGACAGACGCGGGTTTTCGTGTATGTCGATGCCCAGCGAGTGGCCCAATCCGTGGCCGAAACGCCCGACATAGCCCATGCCTTCGATGAACGCACGCGCCACGGCATCCACATCGCGGGCAATTTTGCCCGCTTGCAACGCTTTTTCCGCCATTTGCTGGGCTTCAAACACGGTTTGATACACCCTGCGCATTTCCTCTCCGGGGCTGCCTACGGCGACGGTGCGCGTCATGTCCGAGCAGTAGCCCTCCACCTTGGCGCCGAAATCCAGCGTGACCATGTCGCCCTTGCGGACGCGGTACGCGCTTGGCGTGGCATGGGGCAGCGACCCGTTGGCGCCCGCCGCCACAATGGAGGGAAAGGCCAAACTATCCGCGCCCAACAACAAGATATGGTGCTGTAATTCGAGGGCGATTTCTTTTTCGGCAAGCCCCTCGCGTATAAACGTTAGCATATAGGCGAACGCCTTGGAAGTGATATCCGCCGCCTTTCGCAGCGCCGACAGCTCGCCCGGGTCTTTAATTTCCCGCATTTTTTCTATAACATTGCCAACATGATGAAGCTGCGTAAGGGGCAGCCCCTCCCGCATACGCTCCAGTTCTTTGACGGTGACGGTATCCTCCTGGTAGCGCAGCTTGGCGGCGCCCGCCGCTTGCAGCAGCGCCGACACCCGCTTGTACCGCGTGTTAACGCTGTCGGTAAGGCTTAAAACATAGTCCGGGGACTCACGTTCCGCCTGCTCGGCGTAACGAAAATCGGTGACGACGGCGCAAACGCCCTCGGATACCAACAGCACGCCTTCGCCCGTGTAGCCGCTTAGGTAGAAGATATCACTTCTGTCGTGCACCAGAATGGCCTCATCGGCCGTGAGGCTCGCCCTGTTAATGAGTTCTGACTGCCTGCCCATGAAAAGCCGCCTCCTGCGCCCGCCGCGCGGGCCGTTTTGTTTTTAGTAGGCTTCCCGTATTTCGATATCCCTATACCTTCGCATACCCGTTCCGGCGGGGATCAGTTTGCCGATGATGACGTTTTCTTTTAAGCCAACCAGCGGATCGACCTTGCCCTTGATGGCGGCGTCCGTTAAGACACGCGTGGTTTCCTGGAAGGAGGCCGCGGACAGGAAGCTTTCGGTTGCCAGCGACGCCTTGGTGATGCCCAGCAAAATACGCTTGGCGATGGCGGGTTTTTTATCTTGCAGGACGGTTTCGCTGTTGGCGTTTTCGAAGCGGAAGATATCCACCAACGCGCCCGGCAGAAGATGCGTATCGCCCGCGTCCTCCACCCTGACTTTGCGAAGCATTTGCCTGATGATGATTTCTATATGCTTATCCGACACCGCCACACCATGCATTCTGTAAACGGACAGGACTTCTTTGAGCATGTATTCCTGAACCGCCTTGACGCCCAGAATACGCAGCAGGTCATGCGGGTTGATGGAACCTTCGATCAGCTCTTCGCCCGCCTCCACATGCTGGCCTATTTGAACCTTTAAACGGCTGCCGTACGTGATTTGATAGGCTTTTTGATCGTGCGCGTCATCTGTTGACGTGACGACCAACTCCCGCTTTTTCTTAGATTCTTGAATGGAAACAACACCGGATATTTCGGCCAAAGTGGCGTTACGCTTGGGCTTGCGCGCCTCGAACAGCTCCTCGACACGCGGTAAGCCCTGCGTGATGTCGGTGCCGGTGGCGATGCCGCCGGTATGGAATGTACGCATGGTTAGCTGCGTGCCCGGCTCGCCGATGGCCTGTGCCGCGATGATGCCGACCGCCTCGCCCACATCCACGTTTCCGCCGGTCGCCAAATTCATGCCGTAGCAGCGCGCGCAGACACCCGTTTCGTTGCGGCAGGTAAGTACGGAGCGCACCTGCGCCTTGGTGACGCCGCGCCTGACCAGCATGACGGCCTTTTCGTGATCGATCATTTCGTTTAGACGCACCAGCACGGCGCCGGTTTCGGGATCGCAGATGTCCTCGGCCGCGACACGCCCGCGAAGGCGGTCCTCGATGGTTTCGATGGACTGGCGGCCGGACATGATATCCTGCACGAGGATGCCGCGCACCTTCTCGCCGCGTGACTCAAAGCAATCCTGCTCGCGGACGATGACCTCCTGGCTGACATCGACCAGACGGCGCGTTAAGTACCCGGAGTCCGCGGTACGAATGGCGGTATCCGCCAGCGATTTGCGGCTTCCGTGAGAAGACAGGAAGAACTCCAGCACCGTTAAACCCTCGCGGAAGTTGGCGCGTATGGGCAGCTCGATGGTTTTACCGGAGGGCGACGCCATGAGGCCGCGCATGCCCGCCAGCTGGCTGACCTGCGCCTTGGAACCGCGGGCGCCCGAATCGGTCATCATGCGGATGGGGTTGGTTTTCTCCATAGACTCCAGTATGTTTTCACGCAGTTCGGTGGTGGTTTTGTTCCAAATATCCACGACCATCTCGTAGCGTTCATCCTCGGAGAGCAGACCCTGACGGTACATGCCGTTAATTTTGCCTACCTTTTCGTCGGCTATGCTGAGCATCTCCGGCTTTTCTTGAGGGATTTTAATATCCGACACGGAAATGGTGACCGCGCCGCGCGTGGCATACTTAAAGCCCAGCGTTTTGACGGCGTCCAGCATTTGAGCCGTGCGATGCACGCCATGCGTGCGGTAGCATTGGTCCACGATGGCGCCCAGCTCTTTTTTATCCACCAGGGTGTCGATTTCCAGCACGAACATGTCGTCCATGGTTTCGCGCTTTTTAATGCCCATATCCTGCGGGATGGCTTCGTTAAACAACAGCCTGCCCAGCGTGGTGGGAATGGCGCGGCGTTCCGTTTTGCCCTTGAATGTGCGCTCCACACGCACCCTGATGGGGGCTTGCAGGGACAGATTGCCCGTTTGATAGGCTATCATGGCCTCGTTTTGCGAGGCGTACGCATGCAAGTACTCCGGCTGCTCGTCCTTGACGAAGGTGAGGTAATAACAGCCGATGACCATATCGTTGGTGGGCGACACGACGGGCTTGCCGTCCTGCGGCTTTAAGATATTGTTATGCGCCAGCATGAGGAAACGCGCCTCCGCCTGCGCCTCCATGGACAAGGGTACATGCACGGCCATTTGATCGCCGTCGAAGTCCGCGTTATACGCGGTACATACCAGCGGGTGCAGGCGCAGCGCCTTGCCTTCTACCAAGACAGGTTCAAAGGCTTGAATGCCTAAGCGGTGCAGGGTGGGCGCGCGGTTAAGCAGCACGGGATGTTCCTTGATGATGCCTTCTAAAATATCCCATACTTCTGTGTTGACTTTTTCTACCTTGCGTTTGGCGGCCTTGACATTATGCGCGCTTTTTAGGTTGACCAACCGCTCCATGACGAAGGGCTTGAACAGTTCCAGCGCCATTTCTTTAGGCAGGCCGCATTGGTACAGCTTGAGTTCAGGGCCCACGACGATGACCGAACGGCCGGAATAGTCCACGCGTTTGCCGAGCAGGTTTTGGCGGAAACGGCCTTGCTTGCCGCGCAGCAGGTCGGATAAGGACTTGAGCGGGCGGTTGCCGGGGCCGGTAACCGAACGGCCGCGGCGGCCGTTATCGATAAGCGCGTCCACCGCTTCTTGCAGCATACGTTTTTCGTTACGGACGATGATATCCGGTGCGCCCAGCTCCAGCAGGCGCTTTAGGCGGTTGTTGCGGTTAATGACGCGGCGGTACAAATCGTTCAAGTCGCTGGTGGCAAACCTGCCGCCGTCCAACTGAACCATGGGGCGCAAGTCCGGCGGGATGACGGGCACGACGTCTAAAATCATCCACTCCGGCCTGTTACCGCTGACACGGAACGCCTCGACCACTTCTAAACGCTTGACGGCGCGGGCACGCTTTTGCCCCTCGTTTTCCCTATCGCGTTCTTTTTCGACCAATTCGGATATTTCGGCCTTCAACTGCGCGGAGATTGTTTCTAAATCCAGCTCGCGCAGCATTTCTTTGACGGCTTCCGCGCCCATGGCGGCATGGAACGAGCCCTTGCCGCACTTGGCTTCCACATCGCGGTAACGCTGATCGGTGATGAGATCGTGCTTTTTAAGGCCCGTCTGTTCGGTATCACCGGGATCCAAGACGATGAAGCTGGCAAAATAAAGCACCTTTTCCAGCGTTCTGGGTGAAATGTCTAAAATCATGCCCATGCGGGAAGGGATGCCCTTGAAAAACCAGATATGGCTGACGGGGGCCGCCAGTTGAATATGGCCCATGCGTTCGCGGCGCACCTTTGCCTTGGTGACCTGCACGCCGCATTTATCGCATATTTTATCTTTATCTTTAAACTTGATGCGTTTGTACTTACCGCAGTTGCATTCCCAATCCTTGGTCGGCCCAAAAATGCGTTCGCAGAACAGCCCGTCCCGCTCCGGCTTGAGTGTGCGGTAATTGATGGTTTCCGGCTTGGATACCTCGCCGTACGACCATTTGGCTATTTGCTCAGGCGACGCCATGCTGATTTGAATCGAATCCAAGTTGCTCAGTTCAAGCAAAAGGGGTCACTCTCCCTCCACATACTATGAATCGCCCGGACAGACCCGTTACAGATCGTCGTCTATATCGATATCCATGTCCATGAGCGCGTCTTCCACGTCGAAATCGTCCAGTTCGTCCTCTACGGCATCTTCTTCCTCTTCCTCGCCCTCCGGCAGCTCTTCCGGTTCCTCTTCGTATTCGCTGGGACGCGGGGCGGGAATTTCGATGGGCTCGATATCTTCTTCTTCCAGCTCTCTGATGACAATTTCGTTGTTATCCCCGCTGAGAACGCGAATATCCAGCGCGAGCGACTGCAGCTCTTTGATGAGCACCTTAAAAGACTCCGGAACGCCGGGCGCCGGGATGTTATTGCCCTTGACGATGGATTCGTATGTTTTAACACGGCCCACCACATCGTCGGACTTGACGGTAAGAATTTCTTGCAGGGTGTTTGCCGCGCCGTAAGCTTCCAGCGCCCACACTTCCATTTC
>WRFT01000062.1 GCA_009776385.1 Clostridia bacterium | reverse complement strand
CCTAAAGGCATGCCTGCCTCCGTTTATAATAACACGTGTTAATCCGTGCCTTCGCCGAGTGTGGCCTCCAGTACCGTGTCTTTTTCGTCCGGAAGGGGGTAATTGTCGCAGGATTGTTCGTTTAAGAAGAAATACGCATGATGCGGGTATTCCTTCACATTCCAGTGCGAGGTTAGCCTCACCTGAGACCTGCCATTTAACAGACGAAGGGAGTTAATCTTTCCGGCCATGTCCGCCAAGCATATCGCGCCGGCCTGTTCTTCCAGAACATGAATGTACAGCTTGTTCCCCTTTTGCGTATAACGGCCCCATTCCGGCTTGGGATAATCCGCTTGCCCGCAGCCGTAGATGCTTTCCGCGTTAACATCCATCCAACGGCCGACTTGTTCTAATACCTTCACGGACTCATCCGGTATGCGGCCCAACGCGTCCGGCCCTACATTCAACAGCAAGTTGCCGTTTTTGCTCACGCATTCCACGAGCATCCGTACCACCATGCCCGCCTGTTTATAGTGCCTATCCCCCGCGTGATACCCCCAGTTGTTATTTAATGTGACGCAGGCTTCCCAAGGCACAGGGTCTCCCAACACGTTGACCACGCCGGCGGGAGGTATCATCTGTTCGGGCGCGGCAAAGTCACCGGCATAGGCGGTCGGATCCGCCGTGAGTATCGTGCCTGACGATTCCCCGCTGCCTTCCAGTCTGTTGTCGATGATAATATGGGGTTGAAGCTCTCTGGCCATGGCCACCAATTCTGACGCCTTCCATTTTTCCCCGTTCATCTCGTTATAAGAAAAATCAAACCACATGATATCAATATTACCGTAGCCGGTTAACAGCTCCCGGACCTGGCCATGCAGGTAGTCCAAATACCGGCTGAAGTTTCTTGTGTCATTCGGATAATCGGGGTTTTTCCGCATGGGGTGATGGGCGTCTTGGTAATGAGGATAATCCGGATGATGCCAATCAATTAAAGAAAAGTATAGGCCTGTCTTGATGCCTTCCGCGCGGAAGGCTTCTAAAAACTCCCGCACGATATCGCGGCCGAAGGGCGTGTTGGTAGATTTGTAATCCGTCAATTGGCTGTCAAACAAACAAAAACCATCGTGATGCTTTGCGGTGAGCACCGCGTATTGCATACCCGCTTTTTTTGCCAGGCGCGCCCACTGTACCGGGTCAAAGCGCGAAGGGTTAAACTCATTATAAAAGCATTGATAGTCATCATTTGAAATGGATTCAACGCTGCGTACCCATTCCCCCCTTGCGGGAATGGCGTACAACCCCCAGTGGATAAACATGCCAAACCTTGCTTGCCTAAACCACTTTGTGCGTTCCCATCTTTGCGCAATCCGAACGTTTGCCATACCAAATCCTCCTTTTTTAAGTTTCTATTCCGTTTACTATACCATGACGGCAGCGTACTTGGAAGCACAAAGCACTTTACAATGACAGCCTGTTCTTATAATATAACCATCGGGGGCGTCTTATTACGCCGGCGGCATTGCATAAAGCAGCGGAGGGACACGCATGATTCTTGTCATTGAGATACTGGAAGCGGCTACCTTATTTTGTTTTGGGTTCGGATGGCCCTTCAGTATTTATAAATCCTACAAGGCGCGTGCCAATACGGGAAAGAGTCTGCTTTTTCTCTTCGTGATTTGGCTGGGATATCTGTTGGGTATCGCACGAAAATTAATAGAAGTTCCCCACGATTTTACGCTTTGGTTGTATGTCGTCAACATCTCCATGGTCAGTTGTGACATCGCTTTGTATTACAGAAATAAAAAACTGGTAAAACACGATTCCGAACCGGAAGGATATCCACCTTCCGATCTCTCCCAAGAGTATACCGCGCATACCGTATGAGGGCGGATAGCATGGCAGCGGAGCAGCACGACCTGTTGTTCAACGCGGTTAACAACGCGATTATGGTTTTATTGGAGTCCGATATAGACGGGTTTGACAACGCGCTGTGGCGAAGCATGGGCGTGTTGGCGGAAGCCATCGGCGTTGATCGGGTGCGTATTTGGAAAAACTACCGTGTAAAGGGCAAGCTATACTGCACCCAATACCATGAATGGTCCGAGGGCGCGGAACCTTCGCAGGGCAAGAGCATCACCATTCATGTGCCGTATGATGAGGACTTGCCGGGTTGGGAAGAGAAGCTGAGCAAAAACGACTGCATCAACTGCCTCGTGCGGGATTTGCCCGCAAGCGATCGAAAACGTTTCGTCAGCCAGGGAATTTTATCCATTTTAATCGTGCCTGTTTTTCTGCGCGGCGATTTTTGGGGGTTTGTCGGCTTTAATGACTGTCACCATGAAAGGGTTTTTCATGTCAACGAGGAAACCGCCCTGCGTTCGGCCAGCCTGTTGATTGCCAGCGCCCTCCTGCGCCATGAGATGACGCGGGAGCTGACCGACGCGCTGGGAAAAGCCCATGCCGCCAACCAGGCCAAGAGCCAATTTCTATCAAATATGAGCCATGAAATCAGAACGCCTATCAACGCGATTATAGGCATGACGCTCATTGGCCAGTCCGCGGCGAGCGTTGAGAAGAAAGACTATGCCTTTGAGAAAATTGAAGTCGCGTCCGCTCATTTGCTTGGCATTATCAACGATGTGCTGGATATGTCTAAAATTGAAGCAAACAAGTTTGAGTTGTCCTGCATCGAGTTTAATTTTGAGAAAATGATCAAAAAAGTGGTCAATGTCGCCGCCTTCCGCGTCAATGAGAAGAACCAGTATTTCCATCTCAAGCTGGATCCGGACATACCGCAATGGCTGGTCGGCGATGATCAGCGCCTGGCGCAGGTTATAACAAACTTACTTTCCAACGCGGTCAAGTTTACGCCTGAATCGGGCGAAATAACGCTGAGTGTGCATTACAAGGGAGGCGGGCAAAAGCATTGCACTATTCAAGTTGAGGTGCAAGATACGGGCATCGGCATCAGCGCGGAGCAGCAGGCGAGGTTATTTACATCCTTTGAGCAGGCGGAATCTGCCACCACGCGCAAGTTCGGCGGCACCGGACTGGGATTGGCGATATCCAAGCGCATCGTGGAGTTGATGCAGGGCAAGATATGGATTCGCTCCGGGTTAGGCGCCGGCGCGCTGTTTGCCTTTAGCGTTAAATTAGGGCATGCCGCGCACAAGGATACCCCTTTTCGTCTTGCCTTGCAAAAAGACCCTGTCCGCATACTGGCTGTTGATGATATGCCGGAAACACTGGCGTTTTTTGATATGTACGCCCGAAAAATGAATATGACATGCGATGCCGTCGGTACCGCATCAGAAGCGCTGGAAGGAATACGCAAGGGCGCTGAGTACGACATCTGTTTTATTGACTTGAGGATGCCCGGCATGGACGGGCTGGCGCTTACACGTGAAATCGCGGGTATAACAAAGAAGAAACCGCCAATCATCCTCATTTCCGCCTATGACTGGAATGCCGTTGAGCGGGATGCCCATGAAGCCGGCGTAAACGGGTTCTTGTCAAAACCCTTATTTGCTTCCGATATCACGGAGTGTATTGAGCAGCATCTTAGCGGAGGGGGAGCAGGCGGTACCGGCGGCGCGGAGCATGAGCCGATGGAAGCCTTATTCCGGGGATTATGTATTCTGCTGGCCGAGGATGTGGAGATTAACCGGGAAATTGTGCAAACACTGCTGGAGCCGTCTGAGCTTACCATTGATTGCGCGACCGACGGCGACGAAGCTGTCAGCCTGTTTAACGCCAATCAAAATAAGTACGATTTAGTTCTGATGGATATTCAAATGCCGGTTATGGATGGGATAGAGGCAACGCGGCGTATCCGCGCGCTTGGAACCGAAAAGGCCGGTAACATACCCATCCTGGCCATGACGGCGAATGTTTTTAAAGAAGATGTGGATAAATGCCTCCAAGCCGGTATGAATGACCATGTGGGGAAACCATTGGATATGAATGAGTTGCTGGAAAAACTGAAAAAGTTTTTACGGAGATAACGGATAGCATAAAAAGAGGGAGGGTATTTACATGGCGAAACTATTGTATCAGGGACACGGCAGTTTTAGGGTTACTGCGGCGGACGGAACGGTCATCTATATCGACCCTTACGCGGGAGAAGGTTATGATAAACCTTGTGATATCCTGCTGGTATCCCATCAACACGCCGACCATAACCAAATCGGGCTCGTCACACAAAAACCGAATTGTACGGTTATCACGAACGTCGAGGCGCTTGCGGACGGCAAGCATCAGCAATTCCAAATAGGGGCCATTACCGTTGAGGCGGTCGAAGCCTGCAATACCAACCACGATCCGGCGCAATGCGTTGGCTTCATCCTCACGGTGGACGGCGTGAAGCTGTACTTCGCCGCGGATACGTCAAAGACCAAGGCTATGGAATCATTCGCGGACAAAAAACTCGATTACGCCTTTTTACCTGTCGACGGTTTTTACAATATGAACCTGGAGGATGCCTCCGAATGCGCGCAGCTGATAGGGGCGCGCGTGAATGTTCCTGTGCATATGAAGCCGGGCGAACTGTTTGACAGAAGCCGCGCGGAAGCCTTCACAGATCCCGGCAGGCGCATCGTGGAACCGGGTGAGGAATTTAATTTATAATATACATTAAGCTAAATGACAGAAAAACACCTGCCAAATGTACGCAAGCCGGTTTTGGCTGTGACGTGTCTGACATGTTAACAGGACAGCGCCGCGCGTTTGCCCGCGTACCCGTTTCATTGACACTATTTTTCGGTTATGCTATAATCCGCGCGCGTAAACCGGATGGGGTCGGATGCCCATGAAAAAGAAAGACGCCGCTGTGATACTATCGATACTGCTGTTGGCAGCGCTCTTTTTTTCGTTTCGTATGATGCTGGCGGGGAGCGGGCCGCGCGGCGTTGTGGTTATACAGGTGGATGGAAAAGAGTATGCGCGTATTCCTTTAAGTGAACCGCAAACCGTGCGAATAGAGCAGGAGAATGGCGCGGTGAATGTCTTGGAAGTGACGCGGGAGGGCGCGCGGATGCGTGACGCTTCCTGTCCTGATGGGCTTTGCGTCGGGCAGGGCCAGGTTACGCCTGATAATTACATGTCGCGGCCGACACAGGCGTTTATCATCTGCTTACCCCATCGGGTGACGGCGGAATTGATCCCGGAGCAAGTTCCTTGAGTACCGCTAAGATGGCCCGCCTGGCAATCATGACGGCTTTAGCGCTCATTTTATCTTTCGTGGATAGTTTAATTCCGCTCGATTTTGCGGCCCCCGGTGTGAAACTCGGGTTGGCGAACACCGTACTGCTTTATGCCGTTTATCTGACACGCCCCCGTGAGGCCGTACTGCTGATGACATTAAAGGTAATCCTCTCATCCTTGTTATTCGGGTTCTCGCAATTCCCTTACAGCTTAGCGGGGGGCGTATTGAGCCTTTTAGCTATGCTGACGGCCCGTAAACTTCGTTTTCACTCCGTCACGGTATCCATCACGGGAAGTGTCGCGCACCATATCGGGCAAATCGCGGTCGCCGCGGTGATAACCTCCACGACGCTTTTGGTTGTTTATCTGCCCGTACTCATGGTAGTAGGCGTTCTGACGGGAACCGCGACGGGCTTGACCGCCAAGCACGTGATGCGTGCGCTGGCGGCGGGCGATACCCATATTCGGGAGGGGCTTACCGGCACGGATATCCTTCCCCGGCACAAGTAGCTATCCATACCAGATAAAGGAGTTTTTATCATGAAAAAGAAGATGCCTGCCGCGATCATACTGGGTTTAATCACGCTCATCGCGGCGCTCGCGTTGGCCGTGACCAACTTTTTTACGGAAGAACCCATCCGTAAACGCGCACAGGAAGCCATCCGTGCCGCGTGCGAGGACGTGATACCCGCGCAGGAATATGAACCCGTTCCCATTCAGGGAGCCGAGGGGATCCTTGCGATCTACGCCGCGAAGACGGAAGGCGCGCCGGTAGGTTATGCCGTTGTCGCGCAGAAGGCGGGTTATGCCGGCCCCGTTGAGGTGACGGTCGGGCTGGATATGCAGGGAACCATTTTAGGCATCCGTGTCGGGGGCGTTCAATTTCAAGAAACGGCAGGATTGGGTACCCGTGTGAGAGAACCCGCTTTTACGGATCAGTTTTCCGGCAAAAAACCGCCCGTGACGCTTCGCGGCAACGTGGATGTCATCGCGGGCGTGACGGTTTCCTCCAAAGCCGTGACCGATGCCGTGAATTTGGCGGCGCAGGCTGCCGCGCCTCTGGCAGGGTTTATTATTGAAGACCATCCGCAGGTAACGGCGGAGGAGACGACTACCGCTGAACCGGAAGACTTTACGGGCTACCTGTCCGGCCAAGCCGCGGGGTTCCAATCGGATGTGAAGGTGCGGGCTGAAATGCAAGACGGCTTGATTGTCTCGCTTCAAATAGACGCTTCCGGTGAAACCATGGGATTCGGAACGCGTTTGAACGATGATGAAGCCTTTACGGCTCAGTTCATAGGGCAGCGCCGTCCCTTTACCATCGGTGAGGGAATTGACGCGCTATCCGGCGCGACGGTATCCGCGCAGGCGGCGGTGAAAGCGCTAAATGACGCGACCGACGCGGGAAGCGGCCTCGAGTTTATAGCGGGTACCGATGATATGGAAGCATTCTTATCGCAGGACGGCGCTTTAATCATCCGCCCGTCCTCCGCCGAACTGCCCTTTACGGTTACCGCATCGGATGGAGGGCTGCTTGTATCGGTACAAAAACCCGTGCCCGAATCCACCGCCACAATAGAGGGTTTGACGGCGGTATCCAGAAAACGCGGCTTCGAAAGCAATGTGACGGCAACCGTCACGGTAGATGAGGAAGGGCGCATTACGGAATTGGTTTTAAGGACGAGCCTGGAAACGGAATATTTCGGCGCGGATGTGCAAAGTAACGCGAAATTCATTAATCAATTCATTGGCCTAACAGGTCCCTTTAAGGCCGGAACGGACGGTATCGACACGGTGGCTAATGCGACCGTCACATGCCTAGCCGTCATCGAAGCCATTAATGACTGCCTTTTGGGCCTTCAGGAAGCGCAGTAAGGGGTGTATCGCATGAATGTTTTACTGGTTAACGGCAGCCCGCATCAATACGGATGTGTTCACACGGCTCTTCTGGAAATACAGCAAACGCTAAACAAAGAAGATGTCGCGTCCGAAATTTTCTGGCTGGACAACAAGCCTTTGCATGGTTGTCTCGGCTGCGGAAACTGCCGCAAGCTGGGAAAATGCGTCACGGAAGATGCCGTGAACGTGTTTATAGAAAAGGCTGGGCAAGCCGACGGGTTTATCTTCGGCACACCCGTGCATTACGCCGCCGCGTCCGGCGCGATGACTTCGTTTATGGACCGCGTTTTCTTTTCCGCGCCATCCGGCATATTCCGCTTGAAGCCGGGCGCGGTGATTGTCTCCGCGCGGCGCGGCGGATGCACGGCGGCCTTTGACCAACTGAACAAGTACCTTACCATCTCACAAATGCCGGTCATCTCATCGCAGTACTGGAACATGGTGCACGGCCATACGCCGGAAGAAGTGGCAAGGGACGCGGAAGGCCTTCAGATTATGCGCACACTGGCGCGGAACATGGCGTGGTTTTTAAAATGCAAGCAAGCCGGCGAGAACGCGGGCATTCAAATGCCCGCGCAGGAGGGACGCGTTTCTACTAATTTTATCCGCTGAGCGGCTCTTTTAGTACTTTTAACAGGGTTTCCCGCTCCGTTTCCCAAACGGCCGCGAAATGGCAGGCCATATCCGCGTCCGGCAGGGGCAGTATCATTGAAAAACCGTCGGATTTAAATTCGATAAGTTGATCCTCCCCGTGAACAGGCGCGACGCTTACGGGGAGGTCTTTTAGCGTACGCGTGCCCGGCGTATATCCGCGGCCGAGCACCTCGTAAACAGCCGCGTACACCGCGTCCGAGCGTTCCTTAAAGGCCCGTACGCAGTCCGCCGCGTCCCGGCGTGTTTTAAAAAACAGCATGATGAGCAGTAAAAAGGCTTTATCATCGCGGATCATCAGCTCCGCCTGATACCCGCCTCCGGCAAGCGCGTGCGCGGAGGCCGCCACCTGATTTTCCATTCCTAAGCGCTTACGCCAATCCGGCGCGCCCGTGTCGATTCTCACCCGTTTGCTTTGCGGAATACGCGCGGTAAACAGCGCGAGCGCCTCGCCGCCTTCCGGCGTTATGGTGTAGCTTTCGCCCGTTAGAGAGTGTTTGCGCGTAACATGACCGGCGTTTTCCAAATCACCCAGCGCCAGTTTCATGGTAAAATAATCCGTGGTTTCCGTATCCGTTAAAAAACGGAGCAACTGCATATCCGTAGCACCCTCCAAGGCGTTTAACGCATACAGCACCAATAGCCTTTGCTCGACAGGTGGCTCTATTCTTTTCATGAAAACATGGCCCTCCTGTTATTAATAGTCAAAAAAAGGGCCTCCCGCAATAAGCTGCACGATAACCCCGATAACATAAATATGATGCCCGATGAACGGGCGGCCGGTCGGTTATGCCAAAAACTGTTCAATGGCCTCGGCTATGTCGCCGACATCGTCTGTGTAAACATCCAGAGTGATCGGCTTGCTCAGATCCAGGCTGAAGATGCCCAGTATGGACTTCGCGTCCACCACGTGGCGGCCCGTTCGTAAATCCATGTCGAAGGAATACCGGTTGACGATGTTCACGAACTGCTTGACGCTCTCGGCCAGACTGAGTTTAATGGTATAAGACTTCACGCACACTACCCCCTTTCTTTGATTTACACTTGTATTATACGCTAAAATGAAGGTAAAATCAAGGCGATGGCGAAAGGAATGATTTCGCTTGTCCTCGTTTTTTCGCTAGGAATACTATATACAGTGTAGTTGATCAGTCTTTACACTATATACAGTATGCGATGATTTAAAAATGCTTACAAGCGAAATCATACGAGCGTTATTTATCTTGATTTATATGATAATACAGACAATAATGCAAATATGAGGCTGCTATTAAGCGGAGGTATAATTATGAACGAAAAAATAAAGAACAGTTGGAATAATAATACAAATGAATACTACCAAAGCTCTATTCCCTTTTACAAGGAAATAACCGGAAACCCGGAAAGGGCATTTCCTGTTGCCGTATACCCATTGATACAAAAAT
>WRFT01000061.1 GCA_009776385.1 Clostridia bacterium | reverse complement strand
TTGAATCATGTGCTTTCCTCCTTGAAAATCCGGAGTCATAGCTCCGGTTCGGATTTTGTGTGATCTTGGGGTTTGTGCGGTTCTGTCAACGGGGTTGCCTTTTCTTTTGTCCTTGCTTTCTGTATCTGATCAAGCACAGATATTTCATCCTCGTCTATATCCGCCGTGTCATTGTTGACGCCGAGCCGGTTCGGAAGATAATCGCTGAGCCAAGTGCCGCCGAAAGCATGATGGTTTTGCAAGCGCCATATCGCCAGTCTGCCGATATGCAAATTTTCGGGTGCTATATCAGCAAAGGGGAAAAGAATATTTGTAAGGCCGTCATGTTCAAAAACATAAATGTCCTTGAAAGCTTCACCGTTACACAAAATTTCCGCTTCGGTGAACAGTGAATTGATACCGTCGAGCCACTCTTGGATATCGCCTCCGCAGCCTTGCAGGACGAGGCCCTCGGCGTCGGTCATTTGTCTTATTTCATTTGTTGTGATGTTATGTATCATGCATATATTCCGCCTTTCGTGCTTTTTTGATGCTATGCCAACATTTCAAACCGGATGAGCAAAACGCTATGCTCGCAGCGATAAATTACAGCTCCGGCTCGGGGTTTTCTTGGCTTTTCGGTTTTTGCTCCCGCGGCGACAGGGCCTTCGCTTCCTGTATTTTATCAAGGACGGATTCTTTGCTGTTTTGTTGGCGTACATAGTCGCTATACAGCATGGGCTTTTCAAGTTTTTGCGAATTGCCAATATGATCTCCCTCGAATTTGCTCACGCCGCGAATGCATGGCTTTTCCCACGGCTCGCCGTCATGCACCATAGGCTTATCCGTGTGTTCTAAATTGACAAATAGAGCCATATATCTTTCTCTTTCCGCGCCGTCAGTTTCACACATGCCTCTGTAGAAAAAATCCCGCGCGATTCTTCGCGTCGGGAACGTAGTCAAACTATCATAGCAGATTACATCAACCGGCTTATCCCATCTGTTCATGGCAAAATTCCTCCTCTAATGTTATTAAAGTTCCTGCTCAGATTTTGAGTTGTTTATCGGCTCACGTTTCGCCGGCGGGTTCAACTTCGCCGTTTCCCTTGCCTCCTGCAACTTTGCGACGATGGATTCCTTTACAGTCAGCTCCATTGGCTTGTCCCGTGCCCAATCGGGAAGCGCGGATTCTCTCACAACGCCGAGTATATCGGCGCGGTTCCAGCACTCCCGTTCGCCCGAATGAAGATTGACGCCATAGACCGCCCGGCCCCGCGCGCCCGGTGAACAGCCGAAGCCGCCGGTCGCTAACAGTAGCTGATGGTGGCACGATTGATATGCCGGCGAGAGCAGTTCGGCTCTTACAGCCACAACGCGGCCTTTCAGGTCGAAATCCATGCTGTCTTTGACACAATCCTTTGCGGTGAGCGCGGTGTCGGTTAGGAGTGGACCACCCTCGTTAGGAAGCGGCGTGTCCGCAGTTTTCGGAAGAGGTTCCTCATGAGGGAAGATACGATATGCGTTCGGTATATCCGCAGGCCCACGGTATTTCACCTCAATCTCGCCGGTGTCGGTCAGGTAGCCGTGTGCGGTAAACACGCCGTCTTCCTGTTCGGCCTTATCCCGGCCAAGTTCGGCAGGATCAATCAGTGATTCCAATTTATTAATGTGTGCGATCAATGCTTTGGTGTCAGCATCCTCCGATTGTTCCAGTCGTACATACGCAACCATAGTATTGTCTTTAGCAGTATCCAACAGAAACTCACCATACTGCCTTGCGCTGTAAGCGGGCTGGAGGTCGAATTTGCCAAGATTCTCGGTGAGGTTGATGATCTCCCCAATACTGTTGTCAAAGTCCCCCGTCTCGAGAGCCGCGAGGAATACATCCATATCATAAGCGTCCAGCCCGCTGAGCTTCGCGGCAAGATAGTTGAGTTCGTCTAGCGAACATTCGCCGGGACGCAACCCCTTCAATTCCGACAGGGGGCTTTGTATTTCCACGATTGCGATAGATTCGGAACCAGTGCCGTCCACGCCAATGGCCGCAAACCACGGCGCAAGCGTCTCTTTGGTCGCAGGCAACGGGATAGTGAAGCCGCCGATTGTGCTGTCGGCGGCATTTTCGATGTATACTCGAATGGGCTGATTTTTGTCTGACATATAGTTTCCTCCGATCTGCACAGTGTATTACGCGCAAAATGTTGCGCCATATGGATACTCCCCAACAGGAAGAATGCCATAGTATTTCAGAAACTCGTACAAAAACTGTCGCCCCTTCTGCGTCCAGCAGGTATGCACGGCGACGGTTTTATCGCCCGTATAGTAGGTGCGGGTCTTTGTGTAGCCCTTGTCCGCATGCTTCTGATACAGCAGCCAGGTGCCCGCGGCCTTATACTGGATACCGAGATCATGGAGCAGCTTGTTAAATCGGACGGCTGACATGCCGTAATCCTTGGCAATCAGGCTGACCGGCACAAGGTTCTTGCTGTACAGGACAAGCTCGCAGTAATCCGCCTTGGGCGCCATCTCCGTGGCAAGCCCCTCCAGCGCGGCGTACTTTTCGCGCTCCCGGTCCAATTGCTGAATCAGCTTCTCCGCAAACTTCGGGCTGCGGAGCAGGTCATCCAGTGTGTCGTGCGTAGCATACGCCCCGTGCTTGCGGATGGTGGGGAGTACCTCGTCAAATACCCATCTCTCAAACCGCTCGGCTACGGGGAGCTTGCTGCGAATGATAAGGCGGTACAGATCCCCTTCGGGGATGAAGTTGCGTGAGATTTGCTTTTCCCTGTTTTGCGGATGGGGTACCTCACGTTTCGTTAGGTACCGGCAATGGTCGGCAATCGCTTTGTGCGGATTCTTATATCCGAGCACAAGCGCGCACTCTGTGGCGGGAAAGTAGGGCTTGCCGTCGATCATAAGGATGTCGAGGGAGCCGAACTCGTCATTGTGGATCTGTTGGATCTGGTTGCTGTTTTTCATGGTGTGCCTCCTATTATTTTTTACTCGATTGAAAAACCGGCCTCATTTCGATGGCCGGTTCGTTTCGCTTTCCTCTCCTGCCGGATGACATGGAGCAAGATAGCCTATCAATGATTGATTATTTTATACTCATACCGCATACCCACCGGACAAACCATCACAGCGACAGATCATCCCCGGCTTGTTGATTGACTAATTCTTCCCCAAAAGAGGTCTGTTATCATAATATGATAACAGACCAAAACATAGCCAATATGTTTTCAAAGCAGTGGGTAGTGGGTTCATTCGTCACGCTATTCAACTGTCTCATCCAAATTATCGGATTCATCATTGTCGTCGTCCGACCAGTCGGCGTTAGTGTCCCAATCGGCGCTTACTCCGAGATTTTTCTCATACAACTTTGTCCATTGCAGCGGGTATCTGCATTTGCGGTTATATACAACAAGCATAGCCTCGGCATATCCAAGAGAACCCGGACGCCGTTCCTTAGCGGTTCTGGCAAGCTGTTTTACGGAGATAAGGCTGATTCGTTCTATAAACAAATCATCTTTCAGTAAGTCTCCGAATGTAGCTACAAGTCGGGCTACTCCGTTGAGAAAATTGGCTGCAAGGGAGTACATATCACCCTCCCAAGCGCCTACGCATAAGCGAAGTGTGCGATCCAGCACATGATAACCGTACTTGTCATAAATACATTCAAGTGTCGATACCGCGCAAATGACATTATAGTTCCTTGCCTGTCCTATGGACAGGGAGTAGGATTCCACCAAATCCTTTATTATAAGTTGCTTATCGTTTCGGGCTTCAATATTCGCCATGAACACTTCGTAGGGTTTGATCGATTTTACATATTTCATTTGATTAGCAAAGATATCAGCCTCATCCTCATAATTCAGATCATCGTAAATCATGCACCAGACCGGAGTGTCGCGCGACCCGGAAATGCGCGCGACAACCTCTATGGTATGCTGGCCGTTAAAGACAAAATTGATACCATCACGGCGGCTGACCTTTACGGGGTTAATCTGTCGCAGATCAAAGTTTTCGGCAGTGCGTTCCACATGGTTTAGTGACAGATTCCTCTGATAATCCTGACTGGACACCAGATTCTTTATCGGAATCTGTTCAAAGCGCACATCAGGTACAAACATACTGTAATCCGGCATCAGGAGTCCTCCCTCATAGCGGTAAGCAAAGCCTGTATCTCACACAAAAGATGCTTCAACACTTCTCGGAGCCGCATTTTCGTTTCAGGCGAAACCATATCTATATCGCTTTTGACCCTGGTGCGTTCTATAGAGCCTATCCATGATGGGATAGTAAGTGTAAGGCCTTTAGCCAAACTATCCGGGTCGTACTCGGGCATCATCTTGATGGCCGGTATACTGATTGGTTGCTTTGCTGCCGTATTGTTCTCCGGGTCATTTGACAAGTCCCTGCGGGATTCGCTATACCGAATGAAGGTAGTGGAGCCAAGGCCAATCTTTGAACTCAGCTCTTTCATTTCCTCGGGATCCATTTCTGATAATGCCACGATATTCTCGTGTGAAATCTTATAGTTTCCCGAAAGTATCTTAGGAACCAGTTCGGGCATCTTTTTCCCAAGGGTATCTAACGCTTGACTGTACTTGGCGTACTTCTGCACCGCCCCGGATGATATATGATATTTATCTCCGAGCCTAACAGCCGTATGTCGGCTGCTCGCTTTATGTCTCTTTCTGGTGTTTTTCTCAGAAACATCTGTCCAATCCACATCTGCAGGTTTACTGTATTGATTATAACCATTGGCATTTCTGCGAAAATTGATGTCTTTTTCCGCTTCGTATTGACGTCCGATCAGATATTTGCGCGTTTCTTCCGTGATATTCCTTCGGCCAAGCTGATTCCCGCATATCCAAACAATTGCTTCTTCGCGCCCTTCAAAGGAAATTTCCTGAATTGCATAGGGAATGTGCAGGCGGTTGCATATCTCATATCGGTTATGCCCGTCTACAATTGTGCCATTCCATATTGTAATCGGTTCCCGGCAGCCATCCACAACCAGATTCGCTTCAAGCTGTGCATACTCCTCACGACTCAGCGGCCTGATCAAGTTTTTGAATTCAGCGTCTATTTTTAGCTCCTTATACCCTTTGCCCACCATTGTATTGGCCCTCCTCGATTTTCTTCAGCGTGTTCAAATAGAAATAAGCCACGCGATTGATGTGATCGATTTCCCCGGTAAGATGATAACTGTACCGAAAATCAAGCCTATCGAAAACCTTAAGTATTTCACCTAACAAAGCAGAACTATGGAATTCCCTGTGGCTTCTGCTACTCAATCCAATGATGACTTTTTTGCTTGTTCCGCTCGCAATCGGCTTGTCAAACCCAAGAATTGTTATATATAGATTCTCCGGATTGATCAAAATCTGAATGAACTTCGGATCGCCAAGGTGATGTAATGTCGTTTTGTGTATTCGGAATCTGTACCGCTTGAGATCGACAGTCATTCGCGCGGTCAACGACTTTTCGCTACTCATCGTTCAAATCTCCCGTCAGTTCGACATAAGCAGCATTATCCGAGTGATTAGGGGGTAACTCCTTCGAGGGGTCCTCAATCTGAACAATGCGGCTATCTTTAATCGCATAAAAAGCATAGCCATCAACAATATTGATTTGCATGGACTTTTGATGCTCCTCATAAGGCAACCCGAATTGTCCCTGCCATTCTGCATGGCAGAGAGGGGTGTGTGAGTTTATCGTTTTTACGTCATCTTTCGGAACGCATTGATACATCTCCGGTGCCTTCAAATCGAAAGTGATAAAGTATCCGTTTTTTGCATGGACTATTTTGCCGAGCAGTTTATATCGGTAATTCGGGTTCCAGCCCATTAGGGCAAAAAGATTTGCATAAAGCATCTTACAAGTGATCTGCCGGGGCTTTCTGCGAACAGACCCCGGAACACACCAAGAAACTGCAGCACGATCCTCTTCACAGGACGGTCGAAGCAAAAGGGTTTGGCTGCGCCGATTTACCATTGCAAGCATATAATCCACAGATTGAAATCGATTCAAACAAGCCGCGTTTACATATATCTTGTAATTTACGAATGTGACCGATGGCTCTTTGGTATGCGCGTAGAACTCCCGCCGTACCACTTCATACCCTTCCAAATCGAAGTCACCGTCCAATTCAATCACATCGCTGTTTTCGGCATTGTTAGGATCTGATACAGTTGGCTCCGAAGCCGTGTCCTTGTTCAAGAGTATCTTTTCTTCAAGATCGCCCGTTGTGTTCGTGAGTCTGCCGAGCATGTTCGCTATAACGCCCTGCGGCGGCTCTTTCGTGAAATCATTCATCTGTTGTGCCCTCCGTTGCACTGCCGCTCAGTTCCTGCTTGATAAATCGCTTAAGCTCATCGATGCCGGTAACGCGGAGCTTAACTCCCGTCTCAATCAGTCGGCCTTCCGTTCTGATCTTCCAATCATTCTTATCCTGTGATTCGATTGGTGGGTAATAATGCCGATGCAAATAATACTCGTTTCCAAATGAATTCGCCCAATTCTCCGGCACGATGCGAACCCTGCTTCCCGAAACAGATAGCGGTTTGATGGCTCCACGTTCAGTTTCTGCCGCACTTGCTTCCGGTAGCATATGCGGCTTTACAAAAGCCTCGGCGTCAACCGTATTGAAGATATATACAGACTCATCATCATTCTGAAAGAGAGTACCGGATACGCGATATTTGAAATCTGTATTCCACCTAAACAGTTGGTACAGCGTTTCCATGTAAGCCGCGCCGGAAACCTCCCTTGGATAATAGATGCCCCCCGAAACCCTCGAACATATAACCGCCTGCCTGCTGTCCTTTGCCGCTGTTCTTACAGCGAAGCGCATATCAATGGGATGCACCAAAAGCTCAACCTTGTTCTCCTTGCCGAATTTTCTGACACAGGCTGTACTGAACTTAATCCTCTTGTCCTGAAAAATCACATATGGGCGGCATATCGCGTCAAAGAACTCGGTGCGAGCCACTTCAAAACCACGCAGGTCAAATTCACCCGGTTCGATCTGAATATGGATTTCCTGCTCTTGCTTTTCAAACCCATCATGCGAATCCTCTCCTCCGCTTATCTCCGGGTTGATGCTGGCCGCTGCCTGATAATAGTCCGCGAGCTTAAAACCGGCCCAGCGGGGATTGATTGTGATAAAGCCTTTCAATAGCCCGCTGTCAATTACACGCAGTTCGGGAAGGATGGATTTGTTCCCATACTTCGTGTTATTCAGAAGATGTTGAACCGCTATATAATCATCCCTTGATATAATCGCGGCATGGTGATTCCGATAAACACTCTGCGCTCGGTCGCCCCGATTTTTCCTGGATTTATGATTCAGGTAGCTTGGCGTGAATGTTTTTCTCGTTCTGACATCCCCGCAGTGTCTTTCATTACGAAGCACTTGAACGATGGAGTTTGATGTCCACCTCACATTGCCCAAATAGGTCTTTTTGCCGAGTTCCGTCAGTGCGTCCGCGATATCCGCTGTGGAGTAACCATAGAGATACATATAGAAAATGAGCTTAACAGTTGCCTCTTCATCCGGATTGATAACCAGATTGCCGTCCGAATCATGGGAGTATCCGAGCAGTTTGGGTGTCAGAGGAAGGCCCGCGTCGAGCCGCATCTTCAGAGAGGTCTCCATGCTCCGGCTTCGTGTGTGCGATTCCTCCTGCGCCATTGTCGCCAGAAAGGAGAGCGCCATCTGTGAGTCATCTTTCAGCGAAAAAATGCACTCACTCTCAAAGAACACACCGACCGGGTGTGAAAGCTCGGCCAACATCCGCACTATGCTGATACAGTCAACTACGTTACGGGAAAAGCGTGAAACGCTTTTGGTAATGATCATGTCTATCTTTCCGGCACGGCAGTCAGCAATCATTTTATTAAACTCGTCCCGGCGCGCCAACGAAGTTCCGCTGATTCCCTCGTCCGCATAAATTCTCATCAGGATCCAGTTCGGATGATGTGCAACAAAATCTTCGTAGTATTTCTTCTGTAGTTCATACGATGAAGTCTGCTGGATATTGTCGGTAGATACACGGACATAAATTGCAACTCGCTGTGGTACATCGTTATCGTAATAGTCAATCTCTTTTTTTGCAGGGATAAACTCGTAATTATCCGAATCGACTGCGGCATACACCCTTCTGTGAACGCGCGATTTCGCCTCAGCCGTCCGCTGCTTTTTTCCTGAATCAATCATGCAGCAAACCTCGCGGGCCGGGGATATCCTCCGGCAGCAAACGTCTATCAGGAGCAGGCAGAAAAAAAGGGTCTTTCAAATCCTCTCGATAGTAGGATGCCAGTGTAAAGATGTCCTCAGAAATGAAGTAAATGCCGACAGGCTTTTTGAGCGCGGCAAGTATTCTGGCACAGAAAATGAGTTCCGCATGCTTCTTGGAAACATTGCTCGTCTTTTGCGTGATGATGAGGTCAACTTTCTCACCGTAACAGTCCCGAAGAAGCTGTGACCACGCCTCGGCGTTCTCCATATTCGGAGCTGTCGCACCTTCGTCGATATAGAACCCCATGAACTCCCAGTTAGGGCAAAGAGCGATGGTACTCAGAAACTGCTGTTTATGGTACTCAAGGTAGTCCTCGTGTTTCGTCTGATTGAAATAACGGATATACACGGCAACCTTAAAGGGATGCTGCGGCAGGGGGCGTTCGCGCCTGATGCCCTTCAGCCATGCCCTATGTTCCGCCAACCGGGTCTGTTGCTCCGCTTCCGCTTCCAGTGCGAAGTCAAAAGACGGCATAACTTCAAGCTCGGTGTTTTCACTTTTCGTAATCAAATCAGACATATTGCCCCTTCGATCCGCTGCATTTACACGGCAGTATATAAACCGGAGGTGCAAAAGGGAATAAACCAAAAGTCAAATACTTGACTCACGGTTTAGATTTGAGATAAAAAAACGGATTGGATCGCTCCAACCCGCTGTATTTTGTATATTCAGTATTCTTCTTTGGGGGTCATCGTCTGCTTGAGCTCCCTAACGATTTTGAGGATTGAGTCCATCTGCCCCGGTGTGCAGCCACTGAAAATGTCCGACAACTCGCTTTCGTATAAATGCTTTGTCCCCGGCACATCCGGCCGAAGCAGCAAGTCGGCAGAAACCTGCAGAGCCTCCGCGATGCGGACGAAGGTCGTGAGCATCATATTGCTTTTCCCAAGCT
>WRFT01000060.1 GCA_009776385.1 Clostridia bacterium | reverse complement strand
CGTTCCCGCGTATGGATGTCACAGCACAGCACCTGACGGGTATAGGTTAAAATGGACAGCGGGTCGTTTGAAAACAAAATCTCAATATGGGGGCCGAATTCCTTATATAGTTGAATATAGTCCACGCCCGTGAACGGATGCACATAATCCCATCCGAAAAGGCCTCTGAACTCGGGCTCCGTCAAGCACCCCGAGTAGGGGTTGACGCCCTTCTGGGCGACCGCCTCATGCGGCACCAGTTCATTGCCCACCTCGTCCGCGGGGTATGAAAGCAGTATAAACAAGCGTTCGGCGGCTATGGCCATGGCCTTTAAAAGTATGGAGAAGCGGTTGCGTGAGAGGATGGGGAACACAAGCCCCAGCGGGCCCGGCTTAAATTGAGCTTGAAGTGCCTGCGCTATCTGCTCGCAGGTGGCGTAATTCCCCTGTGTGCGCCCGACGACAGCCTCCGTAACGCCGATGATATCGCCGTCTTGAAGGGAATAGCCGTCGCATTGCGCGGAGCGCATCAGGCAGTCCGTGACGATTTGAACCAAATCATCGCCTTGTTTAAGAATGGGTGTCAGTATGCCGCGAGCGATGACGCCGGTGGTGCGCATGAACAGACTCAGCCCCTTCCGGTAGTAATAACACGTGCAGTATATAGCCGCAGAATAGGAAAGTCAAACGCGCCGGACGCGGCGGTTAGGTGTTTTTGGGGTGTGGTTTGCGATACCGGCGCGGTTACAATAAATACGGTAAACAGTACAACATGCTTGTAACTGCTAAGATACGTTAAAGAAAGAGGAATCAAAATGCGTCACACAAAAAAAATCATCATGGCTCTGACGGCGTTATTCATGTCTATGACGGTCATGATGCCTTTGCAGGGTATGGTTCATGCCCAAGAGGAGCATTTCAGCGGCACGCTGTATCACGTATCCTTTGAAGATACGGACGGGAACTTGCTGTTTAAAATGCCTGTCATCAGCGGAACGGATTTAACCCCTGTCGCCGACAGGCTGGCGGCGGAATTGCTAAAGGAAGTAGCTTGGGAGAGCAGCGCTTCCCCCCTTGACGATATACGGGAAGACACCGTTTTCCGCGCCGCGCCGCCGGATGATACGGAAACACTGTCCCTTGATATAAAAGGCATCACGAACAGTGAGCCCTCTAAAGAGGGGACGCTTAGCGCATCAGATCAGCAGGTGGTCATGATATCGCTTCCTGTTTCCCCTTCCGCCGATGGTCAAATACTGGAGCTTGCCTTCACAGCCTTAATGAGTACCGTCGTCGGATACAGCCCGGATTAATAAGCTATATGCGGCCTGCAGATACAATTACGGAGGTTCAATCATGAAAAGAGCGGCTATTTGGGCGCTTGCCCTGCTGCTAATCTTTACAGGCGCGCGCGTGACGCCGCAATATAGTCAGCGCGTCCCTCATAACAAGGCCGATTCCGGCGGGGAAGCCGTTGATTCCGCGCAGCCGTCCGATAACGCGTCTCCCGTCATAAACGGCCGGATGGAAACGCAAACGCCCGGCTTGCCGCCGTCCGGGGAGGCCGGCAACAAAGACCTCATGCCCCCGTCGGATATTGTCGTGGGTGTTGCCGCGCCTTTGTCCGGTTACTTTGCCACAGACTTATGGGGCCTTAATAATGTGGACAGGGATATCCGTGAGCTGCTGCATGCCTATTCACCGGTAAACGGAAACCATGCCGCGGCTTCCGGGCTGAGTGTGCTGACATCCTATACCTCGGAGGAAGACGAAGAAGGCGACGGCCGGCTGACGCTCACCTTCCGGGACGATCTTTTATTTAGTGACGGCACGCCCATTACCGCCTCGGATTATGCCTTTTCGTTGCTGCTAACCCATTCCCCGCTGCTGCGTCAGCTGGGCGCAAACGAGCCCGGCATGGGATTCATACGGGGCATGCACGAATATCAATCCGGTACAACACACTCCATTCAAGGCGTACGGCTCTTGCCCGGCAATACGCTCATCATTCATGTGTCGCCGGAGTACACCGAAAGCTTTTATCACATAGCGCTGCTGGATATTGTGCCGTACCCCATTTCCGTCATTGCGCCGGGATGTACGGTGTGTGATAACGGAAGCGGTATCTTTGTATGCGCGCTGCCGGACGCTTCGGAAAATGCCGAGGCCGGCATGGGATACACCCCCGGTGAGTTTACCGCGCAAATGCTGGCCTATACATTGCTGGACCCTCAAAACGGCTATGTCTTTCACCCCAAGGTCACCTCCGGCCCCTATACGCTGGACGTGCATGACGTTGAAACCGGCAGGGTGCGCCTTGTTAAGAATAAATACTACCTGGGAAATGATGAGGGAATGATACCGGAAATAGAAAGCATCCAAATATTCTTTGTGCCGCAAGCCGATAGGGTTCATGTCATGCGGTACAAGCTGGCGGACTTGTTGGTCCGCGTAACGGATCCCGCCGCTTCCTATGACGCGCAGCGATGGGGGTATCAGTCCATCAGTTACCGGCGTCCGGGCATGACCATGCTGTCCTTTGCCTGCGAGTCCGGTGTGGCGTCCCGGATGGCCTTGCGCCGCGCCATCGCCCATAGTGTGGATAAACCCGCCTTAATTGCCGAAACCTTCGGGCGTGAGGATATCGCCTTTCCGGTGCATGCTTATTACGGATACGGACCCTGGATGGACAAACTGGTTTTTCCGGCCGACGCGGGCAATGGCGTTCCGGAACTGAATATCCCCCAAGAACTGAATAAACTGGCCGTCGCCCACAACATCACCATGGCGGAAATGGCACTCATCTACGACGGGTGGATTATGAACGCGGACGGCGGACTCTATCTGGATGAAGACAGCGTCAGGCACCGCCTTACGGAAAACGGCTATGAGCCCCTCATCCTGCGCTGCGCGGCGCCGGAAAACAGCTTGGCCGCCGATGTCATGATAGATATGCTGCAGCGGGTTACAAAAGAAATCGGTATCGGCCTCAAGGTGACAAGGATGCCCTTTAACACATTACTGGAGGAATATACCCGCGTGCCCGACAGGGCGTATGATATGTTTTTTCTGGCGACCGACTTCATGCGCCTGTTCGGCCCTTCCGTCGACTTCAGCCTAGAGGAGCGCCATTCGGGAACGGTAAACGTTTCCGGCTTAAAAGATGAGAAGCTGATGCGTTTGGGCGCCGATATCACGCGCGCGCCCGCCGGAGATTGGCGTGAATATATGGAACGTTGGCTGCGCTTTCAAACCTATTGGGTGGAAGTAATGCCCATGGTGCCTTTATATTCCTCTCCGTTTTTTGACCTGTACCAAAATCACGTCTCCGGATACCATGTCAATGAGCGTCTGGGCTGGCCGCAGGCCATTTTAAGGGCACGCGTGCAATAGCCCCGGGGCGGGCTCCCCATGCGGGCATACTTGACAGAAAACCTCTTTTTGTGTCATAACATAAGTCCATAATGCGTTGAATACGCCGGCCTTATCCCGTTTCGGTGATAAAAACCAAACGAAAGGCCGGCAAGTGTATCCAACGTCTGATGATGATTATTGTTTTACGCCGGAGGTGTCAGGATGCCCCGAGTCAGTCATAAGGCGGATGATCCCTGCTCATTTGATAACGATATACCCTACAGGCCCCGCTTGCGGGACATGCTGAAGTCCGCCGTCGAAAAACCGCTCACGCTGGTGATGGCGGACGTGGGGTTTGGAAAAACGCAGGCCGTTTCTTCCTTGTTTGACGATCCGCACTATCGCGTCATATGGGTACAGTTAACGAAACTCGACAACCTCGTATCTCGGTTGTGGGAGCAATTCAGCCGTGCCGTGGAAAACTACAGTAAGCCGCTCAGTTCGGATTTCAGGTCCTTAAACTTTCCCGAAAGCCTGGCGGATTACGATAGAATGATGAATCTGGCCCGTGCGGCTATTGATAAAGCCGGAAATGAGAAGCGTTACATTTTAGTCTTTGACGACCTGCACATGATAAAAGACCCGCACGCGCTGGAGTTTATAGAGTTCGTGTCCAATACGGATTTCGACCGCGTATCGGTCGTGTTAATTTCAAACGAGCAACTCACTTTAGATTATGCCGCGCACCGCACCGCGGACGCGTATACCGTCATTACCCATGAAGACCTTCGCCTGACCGCCGATGAAATTAAACAATACTACCTTGTCAATAACATCACCCTCACGGACGAGGCCGCCGAGGAACTGTATGAGTGGACCTCCGGCTGGGCGTTCGCGGTATATTTAATGGGCCGCTCATTGCGGCAAGGCGAAACATTCGGCAAAGAAATTTATTCCAAAGGCATATTGGATATCTACGCCATGATTGAAACCTGCGTCTATTTGCCCCTGTCCGCGCAAGCCCGGCGGTTCCTTTTAAAACTGGCCGTTTTAGACAGCATTCCGCAAGCGCTTATAAAGCCGTTGGCTAACAACAGAATCGACATCATCGAGGAAGTGGAACACCGTCACGGGATGCTTCTGCATTTTGACAGGGGTTCGGGCCGTTACCGCTTGATGAACCTGTTCCGCTTGTTCCTTTTAGAAAAGCATGATGAACTTAGCCAAAAAGAAAAAAAGGCCATCAATCTGGAAGCGGCCGTATGGAACCGTCAGCACGGCGAGTGGATTGACAGCATTTCCTTTTATGTCGCGGGCGGCGATTACGCAAGCGCCTTTGACATCATCATTACCTATACGCAGCGCCTGCCGAGGGAGATTGCCGCGTTCTTCATCGATACCATCGACCATGCGCCCGCCGAAGCCCTGCAGGCCCTTCCGGTCATTTTGGCGGCCCGCGTTCGCTTCCTCATCAATAACAGGCAAACGGATACAGCCAATCAATCCTTATTGGAATTGCGTCATACCTACGAACACATGGATCCCTCGCCTTTAAGAAACGAAATGTTGGGTGAAATATACGCCCTTTACGGCGTCTTGGGCCTGGTCAGCAAAACGATGGATTTTGTGGAGTTTTTTATCCGCGCGGATACACTTTTACCCAATGGCAGCCGCATTCTTAACAAAAATCTCGCGCTCGTGGGCGGCGCGAGCCTCATCAACACCCGGCACTTAAGACGCGGCAGCGTCAAGGAATATGTGGAAGCGCTGTTTCATGGCATGCCGTATGCTTTTAACGTCATGCGCGGCTGCGGCGCGGGCCTGGAGTATCTGGTGGCGGCGGAAGCGGATTACATAACGGGCGATGTTAAAGAAGCGGAAAAAAACCTGTTTGCCGCGCTGTATCGCGCGCAAACCCATGAACAGTATGATATCGAATATATGGCCTATGCGCTGCTGCTTAGAATCGCCGTTTTTCAAGGCGATTACCACCGCGCCTCCGTGGCGATGGAAACGGTCCGCCAATGCTTTAAACGCAATCAAACACCCGATTGCAACGCGCTGTGCGATGTGACCATCAGCGGGTTTTTTGCCGCGATAGGCAAGGCGGATAAAATTGCGCGTTGGATACTGGATGACGCGGGCAAGGCGGGGGCGCGGTCCGTCGCGCCCATTTCCCTGCATATAGGGCAAAAGGTGCGCGCGCGGTATCTCTTGCATCTGGGCAGGTATAATGAACTGCTGGCTTATGTCGATCAGCTGGATGACTTGTACACCATCACACGGACGCTGCCGGGGTTGATTGACGACGCCATCCTGCGGGCCATCGCCTCTTATTATATGGATAACAAGCAGCAGGCGTTTGAGGCGTTGAAAAACGCGTATTTGCTGTCCTATGAAAACGACATCATCACGCCGTTTGTCGAATACGGTAAATGGATGCGTACGCTCACACGCGCCGCCAAAACCAATAAAAACAACGATATACCGCTAAAATGGCTGGACGTTATCTTAACCAAATCCTCTACCTACGCCAAACGCCTATCCGTCATCGCCAACGCGTATGAACTCGACTCGGGCGATAAAAAATCCGCGGTCTCTCTGTCAAAAAGGGAGAAGGACGTGCTGACAGGCATGTGCCAGGGCCTTACAAGGGAAGAAATCGCCCAAGCGTATCAAATATCCGCCAATACCGTCAAGGCGATGCTGCCCATCGTTTACGATAAGCTGGGTGCTGTCAACAGCCTGGATGCCGTACGAATCGCCACCTCGCTCAGCATCATATAGCCCGTATTGAATAGCTTAAAGGTTCCCTCTTGAAAAACAATTGAAGGTATGCCATAATGCAACTCATAAGTTGCATACTTTAGAGTTTCAAGGTGATGGCATGTTTGTTGGGCGCAAAACAGAATGTGATAAGCTGAATAAGTTATACACTGCCGGATGCTTTGAGTGCGCGGTTATCTACGGCCGCAGGCGCGTTGGTAAAACCACGCTGATAAAAGAGTTTATAAAAGGCAAAAAGGCCATTTTCTTTACGGCAAGCGAAAGCACCGCGCAAGCCAACTTGCTGTCATTAAGTAAATGCATTGGCGGCAGGTCGTCCGCGCCCGTGTTTCGCGATTATGAAAGCGCGCTGGAGTCCGTATTTGACATGGCTCACGATGAGCGAATGGTTTTTGTAATCGATGAGTTCCCTTATCTGGCTCAGTCTTATCGCGGAATATCCTCTCTTTTGCAAATCCTCATTGATACGCACAAAGAGACGTCCAAGCTGATGCTTATCCTGTGTGGTTCCGGCATGAGTTTCATGGAAAACCAGGTGCTGGGATACCAAAGTCCTTTATACGGCAGACGCACAGCGCAGTTTAAAATACTGCCGTTTACATTTTTTGAAGCCTTGCCGTTTTTGGTTCATTTTTGTGCCGCAGATCAAGCGCTGCTTTACGGCGCTGCCGGCGGTGTACCCGAATACCTTAGCAAAGTGGATCCCCAAGGCACGGTGCGCTCTAACCTCATTAACCTGTTTCTTACCACCTCCGGGCACTTTTTTGAGGAACCGGCTAATCTTTTAAAACAAGAACTGCGTGAGCCGGCCACCTATAATGTCATCATAGAATCCATCGCCTGCGGCGCGTCGCGCTTAAACGAAATTGCCGCCAAATGCGGCCTTGAAAGCAATAAATGCGCAAAATACCTCAGCGCGCTCATTGCCTTAGGCTTGATAAAAAAAGAATACCCTTACGGCGAGACGGGCGGCAAACGAAGCATTTATAAAATAGAAGATAATATGTTCCGGTTTTGGTATCGCTTCGTATTCCCCAATATATCCGCAATAACGGCGGGGCATGGCGAGCTTGTCTATAAAAACGATATAGAAAATCAATTAAATGCTTACATGGGTTTCATTTTTGAGGATATTTGCAAGCAATGGCTTTTCGCGTTAGCCGGAAAACAGGAGGCCAACGACTTTGAATCAAAAGATTCATTGCCATTTTTCATAGGCCATATCGGGCGTTGGTGGGGAACAAATTGGCAAACGCGCAAACAGGAAGACATAGACATCATGTCAACGCGCAACGACAGCGCCCTGTTTGCCGAATGCAAGTGGAAAAACGCGGATGTCGGCATCGATGTGTTTTACGACTTAAAACGCCGAAGCGAATTGTTTGGCTATAAAAACGTTCACTTGTATCTGTTTGTAAAAGAAAGCGTTACCGGCAGGCTGTACGAGCAAGCTGCTCAGGGTTTTGTCAAGTTATATACATTGGCCGACATGATACGGCTGGTTCTTTAATACCGTCAACCGAGCATCCGTTACGGAACAAAATGGTCTTCTGCTGCGTCTATATAAGGTAGAAACGGTTGCGCGGTGACAAAAAACCTTGCGCGAACTGTTTCACCATTGTACAATAAGAGGCGCGGACGGAAACGCGCAGCCGTTACCGTGCCGGAAAGGATTTGCCATGACAATTAAAAGAGCGGCCATACTGCTGTTGGTAGCCGCGATATTCACATTAACCGGCTGCTATTTAGAGTCGGACGACCCTACCACCGGAGGTAACACGGGCCAGGGCAATCAAGGGCTGCCCTTCGATACGGTGGCGCCCACCGCCTCGCCCACGCCCACCGCCCCGCCCACGGCCGAGCCTGTGGTCGTCGGCGGCAGCAATATTTCCAATATCAACTGGGACGATGATCTGGATAACCAGCAAACCGGTGTGCTTCCCACGGGCGTGGTCACCATGCCGCCCTCCGGAGGAAGCACGCTGCCCGGCGGAAGCAACGTCACCGCCTCGCCCGCGGCCACGCGCACCGCGTCCACTTCCGGCAGTGCCGACAGCGCTTCTTCCTCTTTAAAGGCGGGCGCGAAGGGAACGGAAGTATCGCAAGTGCAGCAGCGGCTCAAGGACCTCAAATACTATTCGGGTTCCGTGGATGGCGCGTTCGGCGCGGGCACCACCGCCGCGGTCAAACTCTTTCAGGCAAATAACGGGTTAACCGCCGACGGCGTGGTGGGCGAAAAAACAAAGGAACGTCTCTTTTCCTATTATGCCGTACCCTATTCCGGAACCGCGTCTTCCGCGACGGCCAAGCCCTCCGTTACCGCCACGCCCAGGCCCACCGCCACGCCTAATTTATCCAAGGCGCGGTATTTAAAGCTGGGCATGTCCGGGTCGGATGTGCGCCTTGTGCAAAACCGCCTCATCGATTTGGGCTACCTCACCGGCAAGGCGGACAGCACATACGGTTCGGCTACCGAGGCCGCGGTCAAGGCCTTTCAAAAGCGTAACGGCCTGTGGAACGATGGCATCGCGGGGCCCGATACGCAAAGAAAACTTTATTCCAATTCCGCTTTAAAGGCGTCCTCCGCCGCGGCCCATGTGGGTGAAACGCTGGAGTTGGGCGCGCAAGGCGCGTCGGTGCGCGCATTGCAAACCCGTCTTATTCAATTAAAGTATTTAACCGGATCGGCGGACGGCAGCTTTGGGGAAAAAACCCGCACCGCGGTCATAGCCTTTCAAAAAAACAACGGGCTGACGGCGGATGGCAAAGCGGGTGCCGCCACGCTTGCCAAATTGTTCTCCGAAGACGCGGTCAACGCGAGCGGCGTATCGCCTACCGGTACGGCGGCCTCCGGGTCCTCAAGCAGCTCTTCTACGGGCTACACCGTGCTGCAAACGGGCGATAAAAACGACGATGTTAAAAAGCTTCAACAAAAACTAAAAGACTTAGGTTACTATCAAGGCACCGTGGACGGTTCTTTCGGCAGCGGAACGGAAACGGCCGTCAAGGCGTTTCAGCGCGATATGGCCCTGGTTGCCGATGGCAAAGCCGGGCCCGCCACG
>WRFT01000059.1 GCA_009776385.1 Clostridia bacterium | reverse complement strand
TGCCGTTTGGCAGGTAGTAAAAGGGCATGGTGTATGCCGCCTGTTCTTCGTCATAAGGCGCGTTAAAAAAGCCGGTTAATTGTTCCAACGTATTTGGCCTTGCGTCCTGTGCCCGAATGGTGAGCGTTACTTCCCACAACTGTAAATCATCCAAAAACCGTATGCTTACTGTGGCGGCCCGCCTTTCGTTTCTGCTGAATGACAGCACTTCGGACAAATACGAATCAAACTGTTCCAGCATTTCCGCCTCCGTCCTGACGGAAGCGTTCCTTGCTTCCTCCATTTCCGCTATTTCCCGCTCCCTTTCGGGGGTTATGGGTACCCACAGCGGCTCAACCGCTTCGGCATGCCATGTTTCATATGCCGCGAGGATTTCCGCCTCTGATGCATCAGGCTCATTTCTCAGCCACAAATCTTCAAAGATGGTAAAATAGTCCGGAACCAGATACGCTTCCGGCTGATCAACCCAGTCTTCCAATCTGCTGCGTATTCGTTCCTCATAAACCGCGTTGATTATCTCACCCGCAATCTGATCAAGCGCCTCCTCAGTTCCCGTATTCGCTTTGAGGATAGCCAGCTTTTCACTGTCCATCTCCAACCCAAACTGCTCCATTAACCCGATGAACTTTATTTTATCTTCCGTTTCCCAGCGTTCAAACACGCCCTGCTCCTCCATTTGCAATACCTTTTGCATGTCGGCGCGGATGATGATGGCAATGGCAGCCAGCGCGGTGGCTATCACCAAACTGAGTACAATGGCCATCGCGAATCCAACGGTGAGTTTTTTCTTCATTTTTCTTCCTCCCATGATGTTGTTTACAATATCGCGGTGCATTTGTTCCGTCACAACCACATCGGCGAGGTTTTCGTCGAGGCAGCGCTTGATTTGAATATTCTTTTCCATTAAATACTCCTCCCTTCCGATGGGCGGTGCAGTAAGCCGTAGGCTTTCTTAAGGCGCCGGTTCAAGGCGGAACGGCTGATCCCCAACGAAAAAGCCGCTTCATCTTGGGTCATATGGTGGTAATAACACAGCAGAATGACCTGCCTGCATTTTTCCGGTAAACGCAGCACATCCAAGTAGAGCTCCCGCGATGCCGGTTCCACACCCGGCCGCGTCACCAGGGCCTCCTCGGCCGATTCGGATTTGTCCACATACCGGAACCAAGCCGAGAGTTTGTAATCCTTGCAGGTGTTGATGGCAATACGCATAATCCATGTTTTAACGGAGCACTCGTTACGGCGCTCAAACTTGTCCATGCCCCGCCATACCTTGATAAAAGTGTCCTGCAGGGCATCCTCCGCCGCTGTCCTGTCCGCAAGATAGAGAAAGCAGGTGCGTAGGACGGCGGTTTCATATTCGCGCATCCACTGCTCAAACTTAACTTTACGAACCTCGCTTGGTACCGAAGCGATGTTCATGCCTGCCACCTCCTTTCACCTATTAGACGAGAGAGAAGCCGTTTATTGTAACGGGGCAGACATCATTAATTTTATTTTTCACAGGCGCTAAAAGCCGGGTTCCAAAAAGAAACCGGTGGCCGGGCTTGGCGCGACAGCGTCTACAATGACAGCCTAATCCCGCAGCGTGTATGAAGCGGTTGATTCATCGTATGCATACTGCCCGGTTGTTATATGCCGTGCCAGTTCCTTCATTGCATCAGCCGCATTTGTGTCACCATTCATCCAAAAGCAACTCGTCCATCTGGTAAATGGTAAGGCCGCCGGGAGTTTCATATCCTTTACGGGCATGTCCATGAGCAGGGCGTACCAATAGCTTCCGCCATCGCCCATGCCAATGTTATCCCAGCCTTCGCGTTCATACTTTACCTCATATACGCCGGTAAACACATTATACCATTGTTCAATAAGCACATAGCAGCCTGTGCCATGACCGACAGCCTCCATGAGCAGCCAAGCACCGGGAGAGCCGTCGTCCCGCGTCAGCAGAGGGATGTACGCGGTATCCTCTATTCCAAAATCATCCGCGTACAACCAATCCATCAGCCGCCATCCGGCATCGTCACGCAAGAAAACAGCAAGCATCCGGTACCCGCCCATCCTAAGCAACACAATAGACAACGACTGTTGACCATCAATGGAGGGCACATCGCCGTAACGGAGGATTTCAACGGCGGATGGATAGCCTTCAAAGAACCATCCCATTTCACCTTCCAGCGAAAATCCCAGTGATGATAACGCCTCATGGTATCGCAGGTTTGATCCGACCGGGTCACTGAAGTCCATGGTTTTCTTGATGAGCGCGGCGAAATCCTCCGGCTTGCAGGCTAAACCCTGAAAGCCGGTCATTTGGTGCCATGACTCGGAGAGCTGCCCCGGGCCGGTGATGAGCATCAAGTAAAAATCCTCTGCCGCAATGCCGGCATCCTCTGCCAGAGCAAGGCCGGTCGTACAGAGTAAAGCAACTATTAACAGGGCTATAACGCTTCGTTTCATTGTGTTTTTTCTCCTTTAGGTAAAATCAAGCAGACGTAATCACCTGTAGTTTTTTGTTAACAGTCAGCCATGCATCACACGCATAGCTAAAACGACCCCTTCATCATCCACAATCATCTGGCACCCGGTTCCGCTTCCCGGTTGATACGTGGAGTTTGCCCACATTTGATATGTATCCGGCGTGATGGTATATCGGGCAGTCTGTCCGCCATATGATTCAAAAGCCTCATGGATCACATAATCATCGCCAATTTCAACGATGAAGCCATATAGTACCTTGCCAACCACCTCAATGCGTGTAGGTTCTAAAACAACATCGTTTGCAACACTTAAAAACTCAAAATCCTCTTCGCCCAAAAAGACATCAAACGGTTTGGTAAACGTCAAGCGAGCGCCAATGACAAAATCCCCCTCCCCGGGTTCGGTTCCCTCCGGCAGTAAAACGACAACCGGTATGGTGCTGCAGTACAAGTCAGCCGAGGCTGTAGCCGTATTAAAAGATATTCCAATGGTATCATGGTAATATCCGGGCGGATTAAATCTCAAGGCCGCGAAATAAGTGTATTCCTCGTTTTCCGCCATAATGGTTCCCGTTATGCATCCCAACAGAAGCATTGCAGATAACAGGCATCGTATTGTCTTCATTGTACGTTCCTCCTTGCTTATATAATTCGGATGCGTTTGTAAAACCCCGCATTTCCGTATTGGTACATTCAATAAACGTATTATCACGCCGTTTTGTTGCAAATTAGAAAAACAAGAAAAACATTGAGAAGAAGACTAAAGTATCAGTTGATGGTTTCCTTTGTATAAGGTATAATTTTCATAATTAGAAGAAGGTGACGGAAGAGATGCTCCGGGTATATTTTGAAACGACAGTTTTTAATCGGTATTATGAGGAAGGAAGGGAATACAATCCCGAAACTAAACAACTCTTTCAGATGATCTCCTATGGTGAAGTGACTGCCTACACTTCTGTTGCTGTTTTGCAGGAAATTGATAAAGCGCCCAAATTGAAACGTGAAGAGATGATGAGTTTGCTTACAAGCTATGATTTTACTGTATTAGAGGTTGAACAAAACGCTTATGACCTTGCTGACTTATATGTTGAAATGGGCGTTATCCCTGCTCGGTTTCGTATGGATGGAGTCCATATTGCGATGTCGGCAGTAAACGATTTAGACTGTATTGTCAGTTTAAATTTTCATCATATCAACAAACTTAAAACTAAAATGACTACGGAGATTATCCACCGCATGAAGGGGTATGGCAACCCCGCTATTTGTACACCCATGGAGGTGACGAACCATGAAAAATGATTTTGAGCATCAACTTGATAAAATCCGTATAGAAATTTATGAACAAACAAAAGACATGAAGAACGCGGAAGCCGTTAAAATAGCGAATGATTATGGAAAAGCATTAGCAGCGAAGTACGGCTTTAAATACATAAAAGGTAACCCCGGTATACCCATGAATAACGCAAATACCCTTTAGCCAATATCAATCAACCTTTGCCACCCCGGAAATGACATGTTTCCTTTTATTTACTCTTCAAGCCTTTGAAAAACCGTATTTTACTTGAAGCAACAGCAGCAGAAAAAAGAGAGAAAACAACGGTTACGATATAAACGGTGTGAGCCGATAAGAAGCTTATGACGTTTTATCACACCGGCTGTATTACCATTAACGCTCTGTACACAATAACATTCCGAAGTATTTAACAACATGCTGTTTAACAATTATGGTTGAGTTGTCGTCCTCATACTTGATATTGACACATCTCTTCCCGAGCGTACAATTT
Source organism: Clostridia bacterium (assembly GCA_009776385.1). GTDB lineage: Bacteria > Bacillota > Clostridia > Christensenellales > Aristaeellaceae > WRFT01. Next base: position 5,158 of record WRFT01000059.1, on the reverse strand, counting down.
GGCAGCGCGGTTTTTAGTTTAAACAGATAATCTTCATCATGAAAATGTATTGAAAAGTGTTTTTTAGCGGCGGATACGGCGACATATCCGTTATACATTTTTGCACCTGCCCACCACATTGGCATGGCGAAACATATATGATATCCGTTTCTTTTCCAGTTGTGAAACAGCCGTCACCAATTACTTGACAGCCCGCATGAAGCGTGCTAGCATGTCCCCGAAAAGGGAAATGCGACTCCGCACTCCCAAGGGATTGATAACCGCGTGAGAGTCTGTTTATCAGACGCCGAAGGGGCAAACGTCCGGGTAGCCGTCCGTGACGCGAAACTCTCAGGTTCCCGTAGCGCGGGTGGACCCGCCCTGAAGCGATAGTAACAGGGATATGGCGATTTATTGCCGTATCCCTGTTTTTTTATTGTTCGAAGGAAGGCTAAGCATGTCCAACTTTCGTATTTTTACCAACAATCCTTCCGTTGCCGGCGCGTATGGCGCCATCGTGCAGCCCATTGACGGCGGCGTAGGCCAAGTATTCAATGCTGTAAGGGATGCCGTGCATTTGGGCGCGGAACTCATCAGCCATCCGCTGTCCGGGAGCCTGAAGCCCAATGAATCCCCCTTTAAAAGCGTCCTGCTTTCAACGACGCGGGGGCCTGTTCAACGGGCGTCACTGACGGTTATTGAAGACGCGGCCGCCGTATTTGAAAGGCTTCCAATAAAGGCGCGGCTGTACAGCACGCAGGTCATGGCGGATTTTGAATGCGTCGATCTGGACCTGACCCGGCAGGCGATGCGATCCCTGCCCGCCGGATTCCATACCTACGCTGAAACTGAAGGAGGCGCAGACAGGCATGATATATGACGTCCTCATAGCGGGCGGCGGCCCGGCGGGGCTGGCCGCGGGTATATACGCGAGCCGCGCGAAGCTAAAAACAATTATCTTGGATAAGGGACGCCCCGGCGGGCAGGCGGCCACCACTATGGAGATGGAGAACTATCCGGGCTCTTTTCAGGAGGTTACAGGCCCCGGGTTGATGAAACAGTTTGCGGAACACGCGGCCCATTTCGGCACCGACGTGCAACGCGGATTGGTCGAAAAGGTAGATTTAGACGGCCCGGTTAAACGCCTGACCACCAAGGATGGCCGGGTCTTTGAGGCGCGCAGCGTCATTCTGGCGCCCGGCGCGGAGCCGCGCACGCTAAACATTAAGGGCGAAGGCCGGCTGCGCGGAAAAGGGGTTTCCTATTGCGCGACCTGCGACGCGGATTTTTTTGAGGATTTGGATGTGGTGGTGGTCGGAAACGGCGACGCCGCCGTTGAGGAAGCCATGTACCTGACCCGTTTTGCCAATGAGGTGACCCTCATTGTCATTCATGACGAAGGCGTGCTGGACTGTAATAAAACCAGCGCGGAAAGAGCGATGGCCAACCCAAAAATCAAGTGGGAATGGCAGTCGATGCTGGAGGAAATCATCGGCGATGAACTGGTAGAAAAGGTTATCCTTAAAGATGTGAAGACCGGCGCGCTGCGTGAAAAGGAAACGAACGGCGTATTCTTTTTCATAGGCACGGTGCCTAAAACAGAGTTTTTAAGGGATGTTTTAACGCTTGACGAGCAGGGATATATCCTAACAAACGAGATGATGGAAACGAATATCCCGGGTGTTTACGCGGCCGGCGACGCGCGGGCAAAGTACCTGCGGCAGGTGATTACCGCGGCTTCGGACGGCGCCGTCGCGGCGGTTGCCGCGGAAAAATACCTGGATGAAACGGAATCCTTCCGCCATCAGGTATTGGAAGCGAGCGAGCGTGTGCTGCTAACCTTTTGGGCGCCTCAGTCACAGGAGAGTATTGAAGCGCTGGCAATGTTGGACAGAGCCCTATATGGAGAAGGCGGCGTATCGCTTGCCAAGTTGGACAGTTACCGCAACAAGAAGACGGCCGCCCTTTATCTGGTTAAGCGGATTCCAACGGTACTGTTGTTTGAAGACGGCCGGGTTCTCGGCCGTTTGGAAGGCGGCTTTACCGAAGCGGATATCAAGATATTATTACAACAGTGAAGGAGGGAGCAAGCATGGTAGAGGTAAACAAGGAAAACTATGAAACGGAAGTCTTACAATGCGAGGGCGTCGTTTTTGTGGATTTTTGGAGCCCCAAGTGCGAACCTTGTATGGCGCTGATGCCGGATGTGGAAGCTTTCGCCGCGCGTAACGAGGGGCGCGCCAAATTTTGCAGTTTGGATACAACCAACAACAGACGCCTGGCCATCGCGCAAAAGGTGATGGGCCAACCGACATTCGTTTTTTATAAAGACGGTGAAAAAGCGTTTGTGTTTGACAAAGACACCATCGACATGGACAAAGTGCAGGCCAAGCTGGATGAGCTTGCCGGATGAGGAACGCGGAGGGATAAGAAAAAATGCGGCTCGAAATCGGTGACATTATCATTAAGGATATTCAATTTGCCGACACGACATGCGTGAAGCAAGGCGTACTATATATCAACCGTCAGGAGCTCGCCGAGGCGGCCGGAGCGGATGAACGCATCAAGTCTGTAGAGGTATTCCTCGCGCGGCCGGGCGAGTCTGTCCGCATTTTACCTGTGAAGGACGTCATAGAACCCCGGGTAAAAATAGACGGCGCGGGCTGTATCTTCCCCGGTTTCATGGGCGGGGTGGAGCAGGCAGGCGAAGGACGGACACACGCGCTGAAGGGCGCGGCGGTAGTGACCACGGGGAAAATCGTCGGCTTTCAAGAGGGTATCATCGATATGACCGGCCTCGGAGCGGACTATACGCCCTTTTCAAAAACGCAGAACGTTGTTGTGAAGGTGGAACCCGTAGAAGGCATCAAGCAGCATGAGCATGAGGTTGTGGTGCGTTTGGCCGGGCTGCGCGCGGCCAATTATTTGGGTATGGCGGGCAAGACTGCCGAACCTGACGCGATAAGGGTTTTTGAGACCAAACCTTTATTGGAGCAGGCAAGCCAATTCAAGGACTTGCCCAAGGTATTGTACGTATACATGCTTCAAACCCAGGGTTTATTGCACAATACGTATTATTACGGAGTGGATGTCAAGCAAATCGTGCCCACCTTCATGTACCCCACCGAGGCCATGGACGGCGCTATCATCAGCGGCAACTGCGTATCCGCATGCGATAAAAACCCAACCTTCGCGCATCAAAACAACCCGGTCATCGAGGATCTGTATGCGCAGCACGGCAAGCAGCTCAACTTTATAGGCTGTATTATTACCAATGAAAACGTCACGCTGGCGGATAAAGAGCGATCGTCGAACATGACGGCTAAGCTGGTTCAGTATTTGGGCGCGGACGCGGTTATCATATCGGAGGAGGGCTTTGGCAACCCGGACGCCGACTTGGTGATGAACTGCAATAAAATAGAAAAACTAGGCATCAAGACGGTGCTGATAACCGATGAGTACGCGGGGCAAGACGGCGGTTCTCAATCTTTAGCGGATTCCACGCCCTCGGGCGACGCCTGCGTATCAGCCGGAAACGCGAACATGGTCATCACACTGCCGCCCATGGCACAGGTGATCGGCTATCCGGAGGTAGCTAATGTGATTGCCGGAGGCTGGGAAGGCAGCCTGCTGCCGGACGGCGGTATTCGGGCGGAGATTCAGGTGATTACGGGCGCCACCAACGAACTGGGGTTGCATACCCTTACCACGAAGGCTGTTTAAGCCGCCGAGGTTATGGCTTTAAGCAATTAATAAAAAGGTGTAAAAAGAAAGGAAGTGACAACACGTGGCTGTTCTACAGGGGAAAAAGGTCGCTATCCTGGGGGATCGGGACGGTATTCCGGGCATGGCGATTGAAGAATGCCTCAAGGCTACCGGGGCGGAGGTCGTGTTTTCGACCACAGAGTGCTTCGTTTGAACGTCTGCGGGCGCCATGGACCTGGAGAACCAGGCGAGGATCAAGGAACTGGCTGAAAAGTACGGCAAGGATGATTTCATTGTCCTTCTGGGCGGCGCTGAAGCGGAAGCTTCCGGCTTGGCCGCCGAAACCGTATCGACAGGCGATCCCACCTTTGCAGGCCCCTTGGCAGGAGTCCCGTTGGGACTCAAGGCGTACCATATCTTTGAGGTAAAGGACGAAATAGATCCGGCCGTGTATGAAGAGCAAATTGCCATGATGGAAATGGTGCTCGACGTGGACGCGATAAAGGCGGAGGTTACCACCTACAGGCGATAAGCCGCGTCCCGCGGCCATGCGTAAAGGAGGCTTCATCATTGGATAAAAAAAGGATTGTGCATTATATCAATCAGTTCTTTGCCGGCATCGGCGGAGAAGAAAAAGCGGGCAACCCGCCGGAAAAGCGTGATGGCGCGGTAGGTCCCGGTATGGCGCTTCAGGCGGCGCTGAGCGGTGAGGCCGTCATCACCGATACCGTTATTTGCGGAGACGGTTATTTTAACGAGAACCTGGAAGAAGCCTCGCGCGCGGTGCTTGGTATGATACGGGACAGCGCCCCGGACATGGTCATCGCAGGGCCAGCGTTTAACGCGGGCCGATACGGCATGGCGTGCGGAGCGGTCGCCAAGCTCGTTCAGGAAGAGCTGGGCATTCCGGTGGTTGGCGGCATGTACCCGGAAAACCCCGGCATTGACAGCTATAAACGCTATGGCTACTTTATTTCCACGGGCGATTCGGCGGCTTCCATGCGCAAGGCCGTCCCGGAGATGGCCGCGCTTTTAAAGAAACTGGCCGCGGGCGCGGAAGTAACGGAGGGCTTTATTCCAAAGGGGCTGCGTGTCAACCTGTTTGCCAAAGAGCGCGGTTCCAAACGCGCCGTAGATATGCTGATTAAAAAAATAAACGGCGAGCCGTTTGATACGGAATATCCGATGCCCGTATTTGACCGCGTCCTGCCGCAGCCGGCCATCCGCGATATGACCAAGGCGCGCATCGCCTTGGTTTCCTCCGGCGGACCGGTTCCGAAGGGGAATCCGGATCGCATTGAATCCTCCAGCGCTTCCAAGTACGGCAAGTACAGCTTACGGGACATCGGCGATTTGACGCCCGAAAACGGCGAAACGGCACACGGCGGATATGATCCCGTGTACGCGAACCTCGATTTGGACCGCGTGCTTCCGGTAGACGTCATCAAGGAGATGCTTGCCTGCGGGGAAATAG
>WRFT01000058.1 GCA_009776385.1 Clostridia bacterium | reverse complement strand
TAGGGTTGGCTTTGTCCGGCTGGTGCACGGCTAAAATCATGAAGCGGCCCCTTGGCAGCATTCTGGATACAACGGCGTTAGCCTTTGGGCTGCCCCTATGTGTCATGAGGCTGGCGGAGGGGACAACAACATTGGGCATAGGGCGTGAAGTACTGACACCTCTGCTGCGGTCTTTTCCGTTGATAGCCGTTGAGGACGAAATGGGCGTCCTGCGCCATGCCGTTTATCGTTATGAAGCCGTGATAGCAGCGGCTTTGTTTATTGTGATGATTATTATATCGCGTAAGAATTGGCGTTCGGGGGATAAGGCGCTTTTATTCATTACATTATATGGTTCCGCACAGGCGATGCTGGAGAGCATGCGTGACGATTTTCACCTAATGTGGGGGTTTGTTCGTGCCCAGCAAGTTTATGCCATAGGCCTTCCATTGTTAGCGCTCATTCTTTTAACTACCCGGTTGAAAGGTTCGGTACGGGCTGCGCGGGCAAGCGTGTTGGCGTGGACAGCGACAGTTGCAGGTATTGCATTGGCTATCATCAAAGAGTTCGATATGGATACCAGCCGCCATCTCTTTTGGGACTATACCCTAATGGCTGCCGCACTCGCGATACCGGCAACGGCAGTCATTCTACTGCTGCGCCGGACGAATATGTTTAATAAAGATAAGAGCGTTGTTATTCACGCTTAAATAAGCTATAATGCCGGAGCCCGGATATATCCGGAGCTTAGCGCCAAAGGGGTTTCTCGCGGCGCATCGAAAACAGGGGGCGATTACGTTGACAGACGATTTAAACAGGATACCGGAAGACCCGGAGTTCGAGGATGATGAAGTATTCGAGGACGATGACCTGGTAGAGTGCGTAGACGAAGATGGTAACAAGGTACTCATGCAAGTGCTTCACAGTTTCTTTTATAACGGCGATGAGTATTCCGTTCTCGTTGACGCGGAAGATACGGAAGATTGCTGTAAGTGTGAGGAATGCGCCGCGGAAGCATTGACGGAAGATCCCGAGGAAGTGGATTTGTATATCATGAAGGTAACCGTCACGCAAGATGAAAGCGGTCAGGAGATAGAAGAATTCTCACCGGTTGAGGATGAGGCGCTTCTGGATAAGCTGATAGAGATTGCACGCGCCAACTTCCAAGACGATTATAATGATGAAGACGATGAAGAGGACGATGTCTTTATCGATGAAGAAGAATAAAACATAAAGGTATCGGGCGGGCTTAATCGATCTTGAATGCAAAAAAAGCGCGTCTCCTGCGAGGCGCGCTTTATGTATGTTATTGTACGGGCGGTTCGCCGTTAATCTACAGAGTAGGGCAGCAGCGCAATGGCGCGTGCGCGTTTAATAGATGTGGATAACTGGCGTTGATGCTTGGCACAGTTTCCGCTCATCCTGCGCGGCATAATCTTACCGCGTTCATTAGTGAACCTGCGCAATCTATTAACATCTTTATAATCTATATACTCAATTTTATCTACACAAAACGCGCAAACCTTCCTGCGAGGCTTTCGGTTTCCGCGTGGTCTTGATTTTCTATCGCCTCGATCCTCAGACATAGGGCGCACCTCCTTCCTCTGCTTTAAAACGGCAGATCATCCTCATTAACTTCTATGAACCCGGACGGTTGGGCGGCAGCCTTTTCGGATTCCGACGGAGCGGATGAGCTATCCTCAATACGAGGGGATATAAACTCAATATCTTCCGCTGTCACTTCCAAATTAGCACGCGTCTGTCCGTCAGAGGCTTGATAGGTAGATACCGTAACGGGGCCGATAACGCATACCTTTTTGCCTTTTACCAAATACTGTGAACAATTTTCACCAAGTTGCCGCCACGCGGTAACTCTAAAAAAATCGGTCTCCTGCTGCGGTGAACTCGCGTTTTGGCTTTTACGGCGGCGGCTGACAGCAACTGTAAAGGAACATACAGAAATCCCGTCCCGAGTCGTACGTAAATCGGGATCCCGTGTAAGATTGCCAATAATCGTTAACTTATTCATTCATGTTCCCTCCTTGCCGGATCACTCGGCCGTTTCTGCAGCGGATGTCACATTCGGACTCGCTTCATCGTCAGAAGCCATATCGGATGGTTCCGGCGCTTCTTCCGCTATATCCGTCTCGACCACCGGTTCAATACTGTCTTCAGACACCGCTGCCGGCTCCTCAACAGCTTCATGAGCTGTTCCCGGAACAGCTTCTTGAACTGCGGGTACTTCGGCCTCGGGCGTAGGTTCTGCCGCGGATTCCGAATCCGTGTTAACTTCAACGGCGATAGGCTGTGCGGCATCATTTTCCGGTACGGGTACGGCTATTTGAGGTGCGTGGCGAACCGGGCGCGGTTTTACGCCGGCGTTTTTGGTTATCAGCTTGACAACCAGATACCGTATCACGTTTTCGTTAATCTCAAGATTGCGTTCTATTTCGCGCGGCAAATCCGGATCGGCTTTAAAGACAATCAAGACATAGAAGCCTTCCGTCTTATAGTCGATGGCGTACGCCAGCCTGCGTTTTCCCCACTCGTCAATCTTTTCAATTTCGCCCCCGCCACCCGTAATTAACTGAGAGAATTTATCAATTAAATCTCTGCGTACGGGTTCCTCTAATGAAGCATCCAGAATGTAGATTAGTTCGTACTTGTTCATTTCTCTCACCTCCTCATGGACATATGGCGCCGCGTCATGCACGGCGCAAGGATGTGCCGAGTTCGTATTATATCAGCGGGTTGAATAAATTGCAAGAAAATCTTTACTTCCGTAGCCTTTTCCCTGTATAATCGGTCAACAACGCTCGATGAACGATGAATGCCACGGAAAGGAAGGTATCATCCTATGAGATGCCAATTCTGTAGCTGCAGGGAAAGCAAGGTTATCGATTCGAGACCAACGGATGAGGGTGTGACTATTCGCAGGCGGCGTGCGTGCTTAAAATGCGGCCGCCGATTTACAACATACGAAAAAGTAGAGCTAAAGCAGTTGCTTGTCATTAAAAAAGATGGGCGGCGCGAGTCCTTTGAAGGTGCGAAGATTCGCGGCAGTATTTTGCGGGCATGTGAAAAACGTTCCGTATCAGCCGCAGAGATAGACGCGATGGTCTCACGTATCGAACAAGCGGCGTACGCGGCCATGGAGGAAGAGATACCCACTTATTGGGTAGGCGAACAGGTCATGCGGGAACTGAGGGAACGTGACCAGGTGGCTTATGTCCGCTTTGCTTCCGTATACCGCCAGTTTACGGATATCTCCAGTTTTATGGATGAGCTGACAAAAATGCTGACAGAGCAAACGTTAAAACGCGTATAATGCGAGTCGGCAACCAGATATAAAGAATTATTAACAACCAAGAAGGAGTAAAAACATGAAAAAGATTCCGTATAAAATCTACCTGGATGAGAAAGAAATTCCAAAGCAATGGTATAACCTGCGGGCGGATATGACGCAGGATCACAGCCCCATGTTACATCCGGGTACACTTAAGCCGGTTACCGTTACAGACTTGGAGCCGATTTTCTGCAAAGAGTTGGCTTTGCAAGAATTGAATAACACCGATCGGTTTATCGATATTCCCGGGCCTATCTACGATTTTTACAAAATGTACCGTCCCTCGCCATTGATACGTGCCTATTTCCTGGAACGCGAGCTGCAAACACCTGCAAAGATATTCTATAAGTTTGAGGGCAACAACACATCCGGCAGTCATAAGTTAAATTCGGCGATTGCGCAGGCTTATTATGCCAAGGAACAGGGCATCAAGATGCTGACAACGGAAACGGGCGCCGGTCAATGGGGGACGGCTCTGTCTATGGCCTGCGGTTTTTTCGGGCTGGATCTGACCGTTTATATGGTTAAAATATCGGCGCAGCAAAAACCTTATCGTAAGGCTATCATGGAAACTTACGGCGCGAAAGTCATTGCCTCGCCATCTGACACCACGCAAATAGGGCGGAGAATGCTATCGGATAATCCGGATTCCGGCGGTTCGCTGGGCACGGCGATTTCCGAGGCTGTAGAAGTCGCGGCGGGAACACCCGATACGCGGTATGTACTGGGCAGCGTTTTGAACATGGTGCTCCTGCATCAATCGATCATCGGCCTCGAAACGAAAACAGCCTTAGAAAAATATGATATTTACCCCGATATCGTTATCGGCTGCGCGGGCGGCGGTTCCAACTTCGGCGGGTTAATCAGCGCTTACATGCATGATAAACTCCATGGAAAACAAGCGCCCTATTTTATTGCCGTAGAGCCGGTATCCTGCCCAACACTCACACGCGGGAAGTTTTGTTATGATTTTTGCGATACCGGAAAGGTCACACCGCTGGCTAAAATGTATACATTGGGCAGTTCCTTTATCCCTTCCGGCAACCATGCGGGCGGATTAAGGTATCACGGCATGAGCCCAATCCTCTCCCAGCTGTATCATGACGGTTATATCGATGAAGCGCGTTCCGTTGAGCAAACGGGTGTGTTCGCGGCGGCAAAACTCTTTGCCAGGGTAGAAGGGCTCCTGCCTGCGCCGGAATCCTCCCATGCGATTCGCGCGGCCATCGATGAAGCTTTAAAGTGCAAGGAAACAGGCGAAGAAAAGACCATTGTATTTGGTTTATCCGGCACCGGATACTTCGATATGGGTGCGTATATCATGTACAATTCCGGTTCCATGACCGATAATTTACCCTCTGATGAAGAGCTCGGCAAGGGCTTTAGCGGCATTCCGGTATTATAAAAGGCAGACGATTAGTAAAACCCTTGACCGCAGGAATAGTATTAACTGAATAATTAATTTGTCAGCGCCTCATTGATTGATAAATGCATAGTATGCGTCGTGCTTTATTTCCGTTCTGTTTCCCCGTTCTTCCAATGCTTCCGGCATAGGCTGACATAGGCTTCCGAACCACCCAGAACAATTTGCTCACCCTCCCTGGCCACCTGCCCGTCGATAACCCGGGCGTTACAAACGGCTTTCTTTCCGCACCAGCAGATGGTTTTTACTTCCTCAATGGTATCCGCCCAAGCCATCAACCACAAGCTTCCCTCGAAAGGCACATTACGGAAATCCGCGCGCAGCCCATAAGCGATGACGGGTATACCTAAACTGTCAACAATCTCAACAAGCCTTTCTACCTGCGGTTTGGTCAAAAATTGCGCTTCGTCGACAATCAGGCAATCATAGGCATGTAAGTTAAAATCATCCAGTTCCTCTATAAAGAAGCATTCTATCGTCATGCCGCTGCGTGAGCGAATGAGTCGTTCTCCATCCCGTGTGTCTAACCGGGGCTTAAGCATCAGTGCCCTTTGCCCGCGTTCACGGTAATTATACTCCACCATAATGGCATTCGCAGTCTTGCTGGAGCCCATTGCGCCATAACGAAAATAGAGTTTAGCCAATTAAACCAATCCCTTCATATATCGCTTTTCGCCGGCCTCGTTACGGCGCATAGAGTGACGTGGAAAGATATCGATCTCCGCCGTCCGGGAAAAAGACGACGGCGGTCTTGTTCTCGTTTTGAGGGCGCTTCGCCCACTGGATAGCCGCAGCGAGCGCTGCGCCGGAGGAGAACCCTAGAAAAAGACCTTCAGCGGAAGCAAGAATACGGGCATACCGAATGGCTTCTTCCTGATCGACAGGTATAATTTCATTGCATATGCGTCTATCCCAGATGGCCGGAATAAACCCGGCGCCGATACCTTGTATCTTATGAAGGCCGGCAGCACCGCCGGACAGTACGGGCGATTGCAGCGGTTCAACCGCGATGATATCGATAGAAGCATCTTTCTGCTTGAAGTACCGCCCGCATCCCATCAGGGTACCGCCTGTGCCGACACTCGCAATAAAACTGTCAAAACGACCGTCCGTGTCCTGGTATATTTCCGGGGCGGTTGTTTCGTAGTGTGCGCGCGCGTTATTTGGGTTTTCAAACTGCGCCGGCATAAAACTGCCCGGAATCTCTTTAAGCAGCGCTTCCGCTTTACGGACAGCGCCTCTCATACCCTTCGCGCCGTCTGTCAAGATAATCTCCGCGCCATAAGCCTTTAAAAGGCTTCGTCGTTCAGGGCTCATGATATCAGGCATGGTAAGTATCACACGGTAACCGAGCGGTACGGCGAAAGCCGCCAATGATATCCCCGTATTTCCGCTGGTGGGTTCTATAATGACAGTGTTTTTTGTTAATTGACCTGATGATTCCGCCGCATCAAGCATATACATCGCCGCTCGGTCTTTAGAAGAACCGGTAGGATTAAAATACTCTAGCTTAGCCAGTAGATTGGCAGAAAGACGCTCTCGTTCGCGGATATGATGCAATACAACCAGGGGTGTTCCGCCAATCAAACGACTTAGACCATTCACCGGGCTCATGTATAAACCTCCGAACTGTCATATGCTATAATCATTTTAAACGGTGTTTGGATCGGGGCTTAAATCCTCAAAGGTTCTGCAAAGGACATATTTAGAAATAGCGCTCGGCAATGCGTTGGAGCAGTATGTCCATAAAATGTCCCGAATATAAGAAGGTAGCGTCTTGTTGTATTTTATTTCCAAAATGATAGATTCGTTTTCAAGCGGCGGCAGCATCGGTACATCGGGGTCGAAGAGATCGGTATGTAAAAAACCTGTGCGCAATTGCTTATCAAAAGTAATACGTATTTCTTCAGCTTGGTGAGTGTAAGCCTCTCGGATATAGTCAACCAATACAACGGGTTTTAAGAGATTGACACGCATTTCCGTAAATAATTCGGCTAAAAGGCCGCTTCTTGATGTGTCTAAATTGGTGGGATCCGCGGCGGTTAGTTGTTCACAAAGATTATGAGGAATTGCGGCGGAACGCTTGGATATAAGGTTCCCTACTTTTTTTTTGCATTCCAAACGGATATTATCATCTTTTAAGTTATATATGCGGATGCGGTACTTTTTTCGGTTGGCAACACCGTTTATTTTATCAAAGAAGGCTCTTTGGAACACATCGTCAAAATAAAGCGAACGAATATGATATTCATTTGCCTCGTCGCCAAAAGGATCACGGGCAAGAACATGATCAAGGATATTGGACAACACCAAATATTGCGCGTCGTTTATATAGTATTTTAGTTCGTGGCGAAGGGGAATGCCCGCCGGCACGGTGGATCACCTCACGTGTATAGTTAATCAGGTACCTGCTTCAGACTGACAGGCTACAAGCGTTGCGTCATACACGCCGTTGATGTCCAAAACACGGCTGACGATTTCATGAGTCTCATTAAGCCTAAGCTCAAAGGTCATTTCTCCCCCGGAACGGGTTACTGTCTTGGAACGAAGCTTATGTGTCTTTACGCTATGGTTTAGCTCATCCAGTATATCGTATTCGGCTTGTTGATCGTAATGGACGACCAGCAAGTACGAGTCCGGATTTTTAAACTTGATGAATGTCATCAAAAACAAGATAATGGATATACCGCAGACCACGATCAGCCCGATATAGTATAGCTCCGCCCCGAAGAGGATACCCATTGTCAACGCCCAAAACATAAAGGCTGTGTCGATGGGATCCTTAACGGCTGTTCTGAACCGAACGATGGATAACGCACCCACCATGCCCATCGATAAGGAGATATTTGACTTGATACACATTACCACAGGTGTGGTAATTAATGTAAGCATAATCAGTGTCAGCGCGAATGAAGGGCTGTACAAAACACCGCGATATGTTTTTCGGTAAACGAAGGCGATGATGAGGCCGGCCAAGAAACCCAGGGCGAGCGCGATGACCATCTTTAGGGGAGATAAACTGGCAAATTGACTCGCGAACCAATCTGAAAGCAGGGAACCCGTTCCGACACCCTGAGCGGATAAAACATCCGTCTGCATACCGTCGCCTCCTTGATAACGTGAAGAGTAAAACATGTGTATTATAACGCATCATCGGGAAAATTTCGACTATGGAAATGCCGCCGGACATAGATTAGAGGAAAGATGTCAAATCTTTCTGTTGATAAGTTATATTGCGTCCGGTGGCATAGGCGGTTTGGGCCCGAAATAATGAACCATTTGGTCATTGGACAGCTTAAATTGGTTTTGGATGAATCCGTATAACAGATTCGGGCGTTTCTTCATGACATTCCTCAATCGATCGACGCGCTGACGCCAATACCGTAACCCGCCTTCCGGGGTATTTGGCACTTCCGAAATGATGGCTTTATCAACGAACTCAGCCCAGCGGGCGAAATGCAACGGCATCTCAGGCTCGATGAGCGCTACCATTTCATCCAGTTTAGCCAGCATATGCTCGGTGGTATACAAACGGAATATCGTGCCGAGTTTGGTCAAAAACAAATCGCGCATCTGTGCGTCTTCTAACAATTTTACCAGAATAACATTATTAACATTGTCAGAACCCATGCCGCCGGGCTTTAAATAAGACTTCGGGCTGTCCACCCCGCTGTTAAAAAGCCCGTAATCCAAGTCAAACATAAGCCACTTGAATTTCTCGCCCGGTTCTTTAAATTTATATATTAAAATATTGCCAATGTCCGTGTTGCCGAAAAACATTTCAAGGGCCATAAAATCAAACAAGTTGTCTACATCCACCCGGTCGGTCAGATACTGGAGATCCGCGGGTTTCGTTCCGGGTGACAGCTTTCTGGCCGCGGCGATTAAATCGTTATATTCCTTGGCCGTACCAAACTTAGCTCTGCCGGAGCCCCTTACTAAATCCATGTTGTTCTTTTCGTCAAAGGAACGGCCTTCGTGTTGCGTAATAAAATAACGGTCCTTTCGTTCGCGCAGGTTATAATGCCCCCAGTATATTCCGTTAATATATACCGCGACGGGCCGCCACGCCTGATGGATGACGGTTGTTTCATACTCGTCTACCAGCTGCGATTGCAGCCCATCCACCAAGCGTGTCCATAACCCATCGTTCCCGCCCATGCGCAATGTAAAAGATTTATATTGTTCAAAGGGCCTGTCATCAAATAACACCGCGTCGATGGTCTTCGCGCCATACATGGAATTGGCTCGGAATTTGAGCGATTTTTGCGGGATATCCAAACTATATCCGCCGGACAAGGAAACCTCTAAACCCTGGCTGAAAACCACTTCGTTTGTAACGGAGTAATACTCCGCGTAACAAGGCCTCGGTATTTTTCCGAAAGTACGGTATACCGCGTTGCGAAACGGTATTCCCTTGGATTTGTCTATATTCGGGCCCGCGGCAAAAATACCGTTTGTTTCGTTATATAGCTCATCAGGGTCGATAGAAAGGGATATAATAGGCAGCGTATGCATGGCATTGACGAAATAAGTTTGAGTGACGACATCCGATGGCCGGTAACCGTCCCGCGAGTTGTACGCGCGTGCCCGAAGCACGCCGGTAAAGACCATGGATAAAGTTTCACCCGAATAAAGGCGATGTTCCGGAGTGGGGATAGATCCGTCGGTGGTATAATAAACGT
>WRFT01000057.1 GCA_009776385.1 Clostridia bacterium | reverse complement strand
GATGATATGATTATCCGCACCTGCCGCATGGCGTTGGTGGTCATGCCGTATGAGGACAGTTTTCATATCAGCCTCATCCGCGCATTAATCCGCTTAAACCGCCGCGGGGAGGCATTAGCCCAATACCGGTACGTAACGGAGGCCACCATGCGTTATTTCGGCATGCGGCCTTCCAAGCAAATACAAGATGTTTTAGCCGAAATCATCCGTGCCGACGAAATGTTAGAAAAGGCCATTAATACCATTGCCGCCGAGCTTACCGAGGAATCGGACTTCGGAGGGGCCTATGTTTGCGATTATGGTATTTTTAAGGATATTTACCGCCTTCAAATCCGTTCTTTAGACAGGACGGACATCACCTGCTACCTGGTTATCGTCAAGGTAACCACGCAAAGCGTGAAGAACGTCAGCCCCTTGGAATTAGATAATGTCATGAAACGTTTACAAGATATATTGCAAATGAGCCTGCGTGTCTGCGACATCATCACCCGTTACACGGCCACGCAGTTTGCCCTGCTGTTGCGCGGCGCGCCCTCGCAAAGCCTGCAAAGTATCATTACACGCGTCCGTATGAGTTTTTATTCGGAAAGTGTCTATGAACAAATCGGTATCGATTATATTGCCCGCAGCTTAGACGGCAAAAGTATTGCAGATGAGTAAAAATGTGTTAAAATGTATGAACCGCGGAAACGCGTCAAGGAAATAAAAAAAAGTTTTTTCATGTAACCGAATATGTAACTTCGTTCTGGTAGAATTGTCACATTACGAGTCCTGTTGGGCCTTTTAGGCTCATGGACACTGCCTGACAAGGATCATTTTTCAATGGGAAGGGGTTTCTACAATGAAGAAGCACACACTCACGGCCACTTTTAAAAAGGTATGCGCGTTGCTGCTGGCGGTTTTACTCGTGTTAGCCATCGCATCGGTGTCTGCCGAGGAACTGCCCGTTCTGTCCGGGCCGCTGCCCACCGCAGCGCCGCAGGCTCAGCCCGAAAACAACGCGGCCGACAGCGCCGGTATCAACAGCCCTTTGCCTGCCAAGGTAAATAAACCGGAAGAGCGGGATGAGGGCGATACGGCAGGTTCATCGCTGGGCTATCCGGATAGCGATGTAACCGAAAAAGTAACCCCTCCCCCTAAGACGGAAGAAAAGCATCATGCGGAGCAGCCCGAAAAAGAAAATGAAAAAGATATTTTCTTTACCATCCGCTTCTTTAATGACGCGAACGTACAGCTCCGCGCCGTGCAAGTTAAAAAAGGCCGCGCGCTGGTAGAAGCGCCGGAGTTCGATTTGGTCAAAACAGACTGCTATCTGGCGGGCTGGCTGCTGCGTACCCCGGCGGAGGAAGAGGTTTACACCTTCACCCCCTACTCCTTCGGTGCGCCCGTCAACGCCGATTTGGAACTGGTCCCCAACTGGAAGGCCATCGGCGATGAAGACGCGGATGAAGCGGACGTAACCGACCCGCCGCAAAACAATAACGAAGCGCCGGAACCGGGCGATCCCGCCGGTGAAAACGAGAAGAATCTCAATACGCCGGGCGACGCCGCGGATAATAATAAAGAAGCTTCCCCGCAGGAAGACCCCAAAATGGTCATCATAGCCACCACGGCCTTTGGCGAAGTTTTCCCCGGGGACATCATCACCCTTTATTCCATCGTCAAAGGGTACGATGAAATTCCCTACACCCTGGCCTGGCAGTATGACTCGGGCGACGGGTGGAAGACGGCGCAAACAGGCGGGGCCACCTTCAACTTTGTGCTCACGGAAGATAATTACGCCTGGGAATGGCGCTTGGAGTTAATCGCTTCCATAGCGGAAGTCAACGGCTGATTCATCATCTTTTAGGTCCACCGGCCTTAAGAGTTTTTAGGAGGATGTTACCATGAGAAGCACATTCATACCAAAGGTTCTCTGCCTGGCGCTGGCGCTGTGCCTGTGCGCGGGCTTCCCGGTACTGGCCCAGGAATCCGTTTATTCAGCCGTGTTAAGCATTGAGGATGTTGCCACCCTGGCCAAGGTGCACGCCGGAGTGGATGATGATGTAGACATTCCCGAGGGCGCCGTGCTCGTAGCGGCGTTGTTCCAGCCGCAGGATGCCGCCGCGCCGGACAGCCTCACCGTTATCGCCGTGGGGGCCGGTATGCCCGAAAAGGTGTACCTCACCAAAGAAAACGGATACCGCGTTTTAGCGGAGTTTACGCCCTCCATAGTGCCCTTGCGCTACATGCTGGCGGAACTCAAAACATATACCGTGCAAGTCAGCTCGGACAAGGTCGTCTTCTATGTGGACCTGTCGGGCATGGCCGATGAAATCACGCCGGATCAGCCCCGTTTCTACGATATTCACATTTCACCCAACTATGCCCCCGGTGAAATGCTTTACTACGGTCAGGTCATTCAATATACAGCGCAGCTTTCGGGCTTTGAAGATACGGTGTACACCCTGCAATGGCAGCAGGATACCGGCTCGGGCTGGGGTAATATTCCGGGCGAAACGCAAGAATCTTACAGCTTTATTTTAGACAGCGATAACTATAACTGGTGGTTCCGCCTGGTGGCCGTCATCACCGAATGAGTTTAATCAGGAAACATCGGCGCTTTCAAGCGCCCAGCCCCGTTTATACGGGTTTTGAAGGAGGAGTACGAACCATGAAATTAACTTCCAGAAGGATCATAGCGTTCCTGATTACCGTTTTGATGGTTACCCAAATGCTGCCCCTCGGCGTGTTGGCTGAATCACAGCCCATCTCCCCGGCGAGCAATCCCGTGACGGTACCTTCCGGTTCCGTCGCGGTTCTTTGGTATCCGGATGAACCGACTCCGCCGCCGACGGGCTTGTCCATCACCGTATCCTGGACGGGCGGAAACCCGCAAACGCAGAATGTGACCGCCGCCAACAACTGGACGGCGGCTTTTCCCGCTAATGTCCCGCCTTCCGGCGCCACGGGCGTGGCGTATACATTAAACGGTATCGACCCTTCCGCGTACAAAGTGTACGATTCGGAAGTGTTTACCGGCGGCGGCAGGGTCATTCCCGTGTCCGCCATTATCAGTACGCCCGTTGAAAAGACCTGGCTGGGAACGCACGGTAAAGAACGTGCCGAAGTGGAAATTCTGCTGAGTATGACCTCCGGATATGCCGGGGAAACAGGCGGTACGGGTACCGTTTACGATTCCATCACAGGTTTCGTGGGGGATCCCAATGCGGATGACCCCTTCTATACCGTATCGGGAACGTTTAATTTCCCGTCGCATAACTCCGACGGCAAGCCTTTCCATACCCTCAAGTTCCACGAGGAAAAGTTTTTAAACGCCACCACCGTAAGCTTGAGCGGCGAAAAGGAGTATAAACCGGGCGAAACGATTCATGTCTATAATACGGTGACGCGAAACGTGTCTGTCAATAAGGTGTGGGCCGGTGACGAGTTCGGCCAAATCAGGCAGGTCACTTTCAGGCTATTAAACATAACGACCGGCGCGTCCTCTACTGAAACCGCGCAATGGGAACCGCTCGCCGGCTGGCAGCCCGCGATCTTCCAGAACATCCAAATGGGCGGGGAACACCCCGCGGGCAGCGGAAATTATATTGCCTATGAGTTCGAGGTTCAAGAAGTTCTCGTTGACGGCAGGCCGATAGAGGAACTTAATTATAAGCCCACCGTAACCGGCAACACGCATGATGGATTTATCGTGTCCAATACGCCCGTCGTGCCGGATGATAAAATTGGTATCATCATCGAAAAAACATGGGACGACGCCATTAACAAGCAGGAAAGCGCCTATAGCGAATTCACCATCACCTGCTTAAACGACCCCCTGTTTAACGGCGGCGAACCCTATGTGATGATTCTGCAGCGCAATCCGAATGACGCCACCACGCTCATCTCCAGGCTTCTCATTACCGAGGAGTATGTGCTGAACCCCTTCACGGAAACAGAAACCGATGTAAAACGCCAATTCCTGGTAACAGAGTTAACGCAAAGCAATTCAAACTTCATGGCATTGCAGCCCATCATTACAACGAACGGCAAACTGACCACCTATCATTACATGAACATCGTCAATAATATCTCCCTCACGGCCGAAAAGGTCTGGACGGACGGTAACCCGGAGGGCCTTGACGCGCGCGCCACCTTGTACCGCAGGGATAGCCGGGGCGGTACCGAGCAGGTGAAAAATGATATCGGCAATCCGTATATCATCCTTTTCAGGCCGGATCCGTCCGAAACGGGAACCGGATCCATACCGGAGAATTTAGGCAAAGACTGGCCGCGTTTTGACCGTTGGGGAAACGAGTATATTTACTATATTGTAGAAGAACAAATACCTTCAGGTTACAGTTCTGTCACCAACGGCATGACCCTCGTCAACACGCCCGACGAAGCGGCTGACGATGAAAATGCCATCGTCGTCATCAAGAGCTGGGATAAAAACGGCAAGTTATACAACGCGCCCTTCCCCGCCGTTACCTTGGAGTTATACCGGGTTAATACGCCCAATGACGACGTCTTAGTAGACAGGATATTTATGCCCGCCGGTTACGAGTATAACGTCGTCCGCGTCATCAGGAGTGCGGATTTAGACCCGAACGCAACATATTACATAAAGGAACTGGGCGGCAACCCCAACTGGACCGTTTCCTTCAGCACGGGAAATAACGGACAAGTCTTATGGTCGTCCGATCATGTCGGAACCGTCGTCATCACCAACACCCTCACCGGGGATATTGACGAACCGCTGGATGATTTCATCGATATTTATGTGTCTAAGAAATGGGACCTCATCAATCCTCTCACATTGTCCGGCCAAACGGCAACCTTCGACCTGTTTGCCGTCGGCCGCGGCATGCCCGGTGGGTTAAGTCAGGATACTACCAGAATAGGCGGCAGCGGCGCCATCCTATATGATGATAAAGGCCAAGCTGTCATCACCATCCAGGGGGATAACTATATTCTGCTGCGGCTGCCCGCCTACGATGACAACGGCATTCGCTATGTGTACAACGTAGACGAGCATATTACCGAAAACTTCGATGTAACAGACAAAAGAACGCAAAACGCTTATGAGTTTACCAATAGGGAAAAGCGTATAGCGGGCATCACCCTCGAAAAAGTATGGGAGGGCATTAGTGCGCTGCCAACGGGCTACAATCTGGGCACATTAACCTTTACATTGCAGCGAAGCGTTAATCCGGAGGATCCCGACAGTTGGATATCATTGACTCCCCAAAGGCAGGCCTATTCGTTTACGGCCGACCCGAATGATAAAAGCGATCCGAAGGATAGGTACCTAATAAATGGCACCATCCAGGCCTTCCCCCCGCAGCCGCAGCTCGTGCTGGTCGATGGCGTGTATAAGCAGGCCTATTACCGCGTGGTGGAAACCAGCAGCATCGGTGATTTCATCCTGTTTGTTAAAAAAGGGAACGGCGTTGTGGGAGACGGCGTAGCCTATATCGGCCCGGGTGAGGATAAGGCGAGTTTCGTCAATACCTACGATCCCCTGCAAGCTTCCATATCCGTCCGTGTACAGAAAAACTGGATCGGCTCCGGCACGGGGCGCGATTATCCGGACGTAAGGGTACAGCTGTTCTATGAAGACGGTGGTGAACTCAAGCCCGCGTATGACCGTGCGGGGAACCTGTACATCATGGAGATTGCGGGCGGGCCGGAATCGAAAACCACCTATCAGGACGTGTTCCCCAATGTGCCAATCAACCGCGAGGGAGCGGATGGCAAACCGATTTTGAATGTATACCATGTCGTGGAAACCGCCATGCTGGTGTACAACCCCATCACGGACGAAGAAGAGTGGGTAGACATCATTCCGCCATATTCAAGCACTCATACGCCGGCCATCCCCGTGTATGACCATGACGGAACGCTGCTGCGTACCTATAGGCATACCGGCAATTTGAAGATGACGAGTTATTTCTTCACCCTATCCAACAACGTGGATGTACCGTTCAGCCAAAGGCGGTTTACCTTTGAGGCGTACAAGGTATGGGGGCCGGATAAGCTGGCGGAGCCGAACGAATATAAATCATGGATAGATTACCTTGGTGAGGATACGGCCTATCAAATACCCTCCGTTACCTTCGCGCTCTTCAGGAACAACGAAATCATCGCCGGCGCCAACGGGGAGTGTATATTGGGCGATAACAACGAATGGCATTATACCTTTGACGATTTATTAATTAACGATCCGGATGGCAAGCCGTATACATACAACTTGGTAGAAATTAACCCGCCCGCCGGCTACTTTGTTGATATCTATAAGGCGGCGGAAAACTACAACGGCGGAAGATATGGTGTATATACCGACGCGACGCTTCGCAACACACCCATTGAGGGAGAGGATTTCACGCGCGGCGTTGAATTTGTCAAGGCGTTCACCGGAGATGCGGGCTATCTTGGGCTGCGGCCGTCAACGGGAGACAGCATCTTCTTAACCGTCAGCATCTTTGGCATGAGCGGTGTCTACCGTATTGAAATGAAATACGATGAGACCACCGGAGCCTGGCGTGCCGTACAGGAATTGCCCGCAGGATATGTAGACGCGGATAATAATTTTGTTCCCTATACCTATGTCGTAGCGGAAGACGGGATAAACGGCTATAACTTTACCGCCATCGGCGCGGATGGAACGGTTGCCAAACTCGTGACACCGGGCGGCGCGGATAAGATGTTCACCATCGACAGGGCTTCCGCTCCGGATGCTTCAGGCAAGGTGACCGTCACAAACGAAATGCTCAATGAGGTCAACGTGGTCGGGCGCAAAATGTGGAAAGACTCGGGTTCCGAAGACTATCGCCCAAGCAAACTGACCGTAACGCTCCAACGCGCCGCGCGGACGGAAGACGCGGAACCCGCGGATAGTGCCTATTACAATGTACCGGGGTATATTGATTATATCGTGGATTCCGGGGATATCAGCGAAGTTTCCGTTCGAGATAACATTTGGCTGTGGACCATTTACAACCTCCCGCGCTTCGGCGAGGGCGGCGAGTATGTCTACCGTTGGTTAGAAACGATTCGGCCCGTCAACTATGAAATAGAAAATGGTACAGCCGCGGCAAACTCCAACGAGGCTCTTACCAATGAATTCACTCCTATCTCCCTTGAGGTCACTAAGGAATGGGATTTAGACGGCATTGAAGAAAACGACACATGGAACCCGATACCCGCGTCTATTTGGATAGAGTTGACACGGGGAGTTATCGGCGCAACCGGTTTTGTATGGGATGAAAGTTTTGTCCGGTATGAAAGAATCCTAACGGGTGCGAACACATGCGTTTTCACGGACTTAGCGGAGGGCGACGCGAACGGTAATCCGTATACATACCGTATTAGCGGCGAATACCTGCTGCCGGTGGACGTTGTGGATCCCGCTGCATATATATTGGCGTACGGTGCGACTTCCGCTAGTGAATGGTTTACTGTAGGACTCGATGCTATCCCCATTACAAACACCGCCGACAAGACGGGTGTCTCCGGCATCAAAATATGGGCCTTCGAGGATGAGGACATGCCGGATCCGCTGCCGGAGGTGCTCATCACCGTCATCGGTAAAGTCCATTTAGATGAAGAAACCGAGATTGCCGTATATCAAAAGACCGTTGCGCTTAACGATGACAATACGTTTAATATTGATAATCTTCCAAAGTATCATTTCATTAACAATGATGCGTACAAGATTGCCTACGAGGAACTTGAGGAGTCCGGCGAAGGCGCGTTGAAATTCATCATGACCTACACGCAGGCGGACGATGGCGCCTTTACGGTAACCAATACGCCCATCCCCCCGAAATCTCACAAATGGGTCGATGGCAAAGAGAAGGGCGATCCCGTCTATGTGGGCGAGGTGTTCACTTATGTCATCGATTACGATGCGCCGGAGGGCACGTCCACCGTCACCATCATCGACATGCTGCCGCCCGAAGTGGAATATAGAAGTTCCACGCCCCCGGCGACGATAAAAGAAGACGGAACGCTCGAATGGATCATAACGGATGCTTCGGGTCCAATTGGCTATGGTTCTGTTTCCATCACGGTTAAACTGGTTGAAATGCCGGAAGGCGAAAAGCTGCATAACGAAGCGACCGTATGGTACGACGACGAGGAAGAAGAGGTCGAGGACGACCGTCCCGTTCTGGACAGACGGTCCGAAAAAACAGCCGAAGGCACAAAAGCGCACATGAAGCCGGGCGATACCTTCTCCTATGTCATTTCATATGAAGCTCCGGAAGGCACGCAGTATGTCGTCATCAAAGACCTGCTGCCCGCCGAGGTGAAATACGAAAGCAGCATGTGGAATGACGTGACATATGGAAATTATGATCCGGTTGACCATACGGTAGTGTGGATACTGCCGGAACTCGATCCGGATGAGCCTTCAGACCTGGTTGGGCAGGTATCCATCACAGTCACCATCCTGTCCGTGCCGGAAGATGAAATACTGCATAACGAGGGTACGGTGACCTATCGTGATTTTGATGGGAAAGAAGTCATTGACGAAGTAGAACACGACCTGCCCGTGGAAGAAAAGTGGTCTAAAAAGACGCTGAATGGTGAGAATATAGAACCCATCAAGTTGGGCGACACATTCAGCTACCGCATCGAATACAACCCGCCGCAGGGAGTGCCGGTAAAAGAAGTCAAGATTACCGACCGACTGCCGGATGAACTGGAATACGTAAGCGGTGGCAGCTACACTGCGGGCCCGCCGCGTACGGTAGTCTGGACGATTGAACCCGATGAAGCGGACGGATTTGTCGAACCGGGATTCGTCATATTAACGGTGAAGCTAACGGCGATGCCGGCGGATGGCAAGCTGCATAACGAAGCCACCGTTTCGTATGACGGCGATGATGAGGAAGTCGACGACGACCGCAAGGTGTACGACGCCTATAAGTACGTCGATGAGAAAGACGAAGGCGAAAGCGTCGAACTGGGTGAGACCTTCACCTACGTCATCGCGTATGAAGCGCCCAAGGGCACGACACAAATCAAAATCAAAGACGAGCTGCCCATAGAAGTGGAATACGTAAGCGGTGGCAGCTACAGTTTGGCAACGCACACGGTAGAATGGACGATCGACGTAACAGACGCCACGCCCCTGACCGGGAGCGTCACGGTTCAAGTCAAGGCCATTGCTGTACCGGCAGACAATAAACTGCTTAATAAAGGCACCGTGACATTCATCGATGATGACGGAGAAAAAGAAGTAGATGTCGATGACGACCGCAAGGTCTATACCGCATACAAGTACGTCAAAGAATATGGAAAAGGCATTGCGGTTGAACTGTATGAAGAGTTCACCTACGTCATCGCGTACGAAGCGCCGGAGGGAACGACACAAATCATCATCACGGACGAGCTGCCCGCCGAAGTGACATATGAAGGCAGTGATCCGGAAGGCGTCTACACTCAGGCAACGCACACGATAGTCTGGACACTCAACGTGCCT